>NZ_JBQVMV010000005.1:0-191217 GCF_052435475.1 Aliihoeflea sp. | reverse complement strand
GCTGCAAGGTGCTCGGCCTGAGTGAAGCCGGAGACCCATTTGCGCGGCTTCAGGTCATGGTCGCCATCCTCGAACCACTGGATTTCGATGGATGCGGGAAGCTTGTAGCCGGCGACCTCCTCCTGCGTACCGAACGGATCCCGCGTGCCCTGACAGATGAGCGCCGGCGTCTTCAGGTCCAGCAGATGCGCGGTGCGCAACTGCTCCGGCTTGGCCGGCGGGTGAAACGGGTATCCAAGACAGAAGAGCCCGGCGACCTTGCCATCGGCATGGAGGCCATCCGATGCCATCGAGGCGACGCGCCCGCCCATCGACTTGCCGCCGATGATGAGCGGGCCCGTGGCGTCGAGAGCCGCGACCGCCGCGCGGTATTCTTCGACAAGTGTCTCGGCCTTCGGCGGCGGCTTTCGCTGACCGTTTCGCCGCGCAGCCATATAGGCGAACTCGAACCGGGCGATGCGAAAGCCTGCCTGGCAGAGCAATTCGGTGCATCGGTTCATCACTGCCGCATCCATCGGAGCGCCCGCACCATGGGCGAAGATCAGCGTCGCGAACGGGGCGTCGCCCGTATCGATCAGAATGTCCATCCAGCGTGTTCCATGGCGGATTGGCAGGTTGATGCGCTAACGCGGCAGCTGCGCTGCAGCTCCAGCGCCGGACACGATCTGGGCGGGTAACGTTTCCGACGCATGTTCACCTCTCCAGGCCTCAATTTTTGCGATTCTTTTGCAAACGACGTTTCAGGGAGTAACGGGGGGACGAGTGCCTTGATCTGCCGAACGGAATTTGCCGCAACGGGGTCGGTGCTGGCCTGCGATGCCGCTGATCGGACCGCGGACGTTCCCTTCGATCAACGTAAGCGCCGCAGTCTTCTGCCCCCACCACACAGGCCGTAGGCTGGCATCATGCTGGCATCAGTGACCGCACTACGATCCGGTGCCTCAGCCGCCTCCCTTGTCCTCGCCATCTGCAGCTTGCCGAGCACTCAGATGCGTCTTGCGCCGGAACCCGCCGCGCCCGCTGGTGTAGCGCTGCACCAGATCCTCGATCACCAGCCCGCTCTCGCGAGCGTCGAAGCCCTGCTCGGCGAGTTGGTCGACAATCCCGTCCGCGATCCGCTCCCAGGCTTTCGGCATTTCCTTCTCGTGGACGCGTGTGATCACCTGCCACAGCACGATGCGGGCGATGTCGTCGCGGGTCGGGCGTCGCTTTTCGAGGTTGCGCCGGCGCAACTCGGCCTGTCGTTCGCGCTGCTCGTCGTTTCGGGTGGAAATCGATTTCCGGGGCATGGGGGGCTCGGTCCAGATAGGTCGCCGGCTCCTGCCCGCGATGATCCGGCCTTCTTGCCCCGAGAACCGGTAGAGCGCAAACGCCGTTTGCGAAGCAACGCGAATCTGGCGTTCGGCAACGTAATTCTCGGTTTCTGAATCGCGGAAATCGAAGTTGGAATCGGATCAAGGAAAATTGCGCCAAATCGAACTGCCTTAAGACGATGTGAGGCGATGTCCCGGCACGTTGGTCCGAGGTCGCCGCACATCCGTCGCACTCGAGTTGATCTTGATCAGCTTCTGCGCACATTGAAGCAAATTCGAATGCCGCCCGAAGGCGGACGGTAAGGCGTGACGCGCATGCTCGCCGCATGGCCCGCGCGCGACACCACCGACGCCCATCTGTGCCGCTCCTGCCAATCGTCCTGATGATCGGCGGCGCGGCCGGGGCCGGCTACACCACCGACCTGTCGTCCTTGGCACCGTCCGGATCCATGTGGTCGTCGGCACGTGCCGCATTGCCCGGCAGCGGCTGCGCCATCAAGGGCCACGTCAGCATCGACATCGGCGAACGCATCTACCATGTGTGCCCGGGCAGAAGTATTACGCGCAAACGCGCATCTCCTCGCGCTACGGCGAGCGCTGGTTCTGCAGCGAGACCGAGGCCCGCCAGGCCGGCTGGCGTCGTTCGCGCATCTGAATCGCGCTTCAGCCATCACGCAACGCGGATCTGGCAACAGGAATCGCGATCCCGCAGGCAGGAATCGCCAAACTCACACCCAGAATCGTCCGACAGCATTCCGGAATCGGAAGGGACCGGATCGGAATCGAACGCGTGGGATCGTGAATCGCCGGCGCCCGATTGGGAATCGCCGTTTTCGACCGGCGCACAAACCCGATGGGGTCCGACGACGCGTCCACAGCTCTGCTCCTTGATGCTCTTTCAGGGCCGGCGGGTCACCCCTCGTCCATAATCGGTCCCAAGATCGCATCGACCTCGGCTCCGTCGAGCGTGCCGTAGACGAGGAGCTGCTCGGTGAGCGCCGCATGCGCCGGACGGGCCCAGTCGATCAGTCGTGTCGCCCGAGCCAAGGCGTCTTCCAGGCGGGTGTTGGCGCGCTGGTAGGCATCCGGACGGGCGGAATAGAGCGCGTTGGTCGAGGCCGGATCGACATAGAGCAGCGGAGTACGATCGGAGAAGCCGCCGCGGCATTCGAGATCGAGAGCAAGCCGAGTCGCGATCTGCAGGTCGCTGCCGTCAATCATGCCGGAGCCGGCGAGCGGCTGGAGGCCATGCACCATCTCGGCGGCACGGCCGGCGAGCAGCATCGTCAGGACGTCGGTCATCCGCGCTTCGGTTTGGATGTCGCCCATGTTTGCGGCAAGCCGCGACTGGCCGCCCTCGGGGTCGTCGATCGTCAGGTCGACCTGGATACCGAGCTTCAAGGCTCTGGCGACGACGGCATGGCCGGCTTCATGGATCGCCATCTGCCTTCTCAGGGCATCGGAATGGTTGGCGCGATCGCCGCGCAGGGCTTCGCGCACCCCGTCGAACGACATCGCGATCCGGGCGCGGCGGCAGCGCTGACGCTCCTCGCGGATCGCGCGCTCGACGTCCGCGCCGGTCATGCCGCGTGCCGTCCGCGCCAAAAGCCGCAGTGCATGAGCGCGCAGGGTGGGCTGTCGGTCGCCGACGCCTGGTTTCGTCTGGCTCGACCCTGGCGGATCGAAAGTGCGCGTGGAAACGCGTGCGCCCAGCGTTCGGATAGTCTGCCGCTCCGATGCCGTGGACGCACTTGGCTCGCCGGCGGGTCCATCAGACGTTTCCGTGCCCTCCCTTGCCCCGGCCTTGCCAGGGTGGTCCCATTGACCTGCGTAGACTCCACCTTCGACAATGACGGTCTGGTCCGGACCGTCGATGGCGGCGGCGCGCGTCTCGCTCGATGCGCGGGGACGCTTGCGCTTGCGCGACGGCGAGCAGTTGTCGCCTGTCGAGGCCGCTCCTGGCTGTGCTGGTGTCTCATTCCCGGCATCGGTTTGGCCGCGCTGCTGACCGATGGATTCTATGGGTTCCGATGGATCTCGCCTGCGGTCCTGATCTCCGGCAGGCTCCGCGGCCGAAGCCTCCGCCGACGGCATCGTTGCCGCAGCGCGGTCGAGATCGTCGCCGAGATGGAACGCGATGATGCTTTCGAGCGCATGCATGTCCGGCTTCGGAATGACGATATGCGTTTCGAGCCGGCCGGAACGGCGCAGCGCCGGCTCGATGTCGTTCGGCCTGTTGGTCGCGCCGACGATGATGATGCCGTCGGTCTTCAATGCCCCGTCCATCAGCTCGAGCGCCTTGTTGACGATCGCGTTCCAGTAGTCGGCATACTCGCGCGCCCGTTCCTGCCGCCGGCCGATGCCGTCGATCTCGTCGATGAAGAGGATGCAGGGCCGTGCCGCTTGGACTTCGGCGAAGCAGTCGCGCATGCGGCCGAGGACGTCGCCGAGATGCGACGCCTCGAGCCATGTTGCGACCGAGGTCGCGAAGACCGGCAGCTGCAGCGTGTTGCCAAGCGCGCGGGCGAAGGTCGTCTTGCCGGTGCCGGGTGGTCCGGACAAGAGGAGCTTGGTCGAGAGGTCCGACCAGGACACCATGCCGGCATGCCAGAGATCGAGATCGGTCTTGAGGTTCAATGCCCAAGAGCGCGCCTCGCCGTACCCTGCCAGTGTCTCGACGGTCGCGACCGGAGCCGGACGCTTTGTTGGCGGGCGCGCCGGTTGATCGTTAGCGGCAGCTGGTGCAATGGTCTCCGCTGCCGCCTCCGTCGCGCCGACATCCATGCGCGCATTTCCTGTGGCGTTCGGCGCAGCCGGAACCGTATGGACGTCACCGGAGACCTCGGCTGGGACCGTGTGAATCTCGCCAGCGACAGCCGCTGGCGCGGCGGGAGCACGATCCGACCCCGACGGGTTCGAAACGTCCCCTTCTGCCGGAACGGGCTGCGGATCGATCCTCGTCGAGCCCGTGCCGGCGGTACCATTGCGATTGCGCCGCCAGGTCGATCCGCTCGAGCGTCCGTCCTTCGACTTCGTCTCATCGTCCTCGTCCTCGGAAGGCTCCGCGGCGCTGGCCGCGGCAAGAACCTGCAACCGCGCGAGAATTGTCGCGAGGTCGTGACCGGGCCGGATCGCCATAACAAGATCGTCAAGCGACAAGGCTGCGAGATCCATCGGGAAGGCTTCCACCGCATTCAGGATCGGCTCGGCATCGATCCCGGTCTTGGCGTCGATCAGCTCCGCGAGCATCGGCCAGTCGAGCGGTGCGGCCTGCAGCGTCATGTCCAGGACGACTGTCACGCGGGCGGGCAGATCGACGGGCGGCGCATCTCCGGTGACGACGATCGGCATGCGCTCGCGCATAGCCTTTGCGAGGCATTTGCGAAGCGCCACTGGCGCAGCGTCACTGAATGCCGACGACTGGATATTGATAATGGGGAGTGTCGTGTCGAGGCTCCTCATCGACGCATCGAGCTTGTTCGGACTGTCGATCGTCAGGACGCGCATCTTGACCCGCGGCACGCGCAGCATCTCGTCCAGCATGCCGGCAAAGCGGCGTTCGAAGCCGCGGACTGCGCCATGGACGGCGATGACGGGCTGCACACGGTGCAGCGCGGCTAGGAGGTTGCGTGCTCCGAGGCGTCTCAAAGCCGGCATCAGCATCAGGCAGACGGCGAGCTCGCCGATGTCGACGTCGCGGCCAACGGGATGTTCGCGACCGTGGCGATGCTGCCGCTCGGCGATCGGATCGACGTCCGGCGGTCCCGGGTGGAATGCGCTGATCGTCGTGCGCCGCGCCGCCTCTTTCCGGCGTTTCGTCGCGACGAGCTTCAGATCGACGTCGTCAAGCTCGACCTCGTCAATCCAGGTGTACGCGCCGAACGCATCGTTGATGACCGCGCGCTGGACGTCGCGCAGTTCGACAAGCGAGGCGAGGCGTCTGGCAAGGCGCAGCGTGACCGTCTTCATCGGCCGGCCTCCCCGGTTTCGTCAGGGCGTATGACCTGCAGGCGCGGGGTGACCGTCTGCGCCATGAGAAGCCAATGACTTCGCAGACCGATCGCCGCGTAACGATCCCGTCGCTGCTGCTGACGCCGCTCGATGCGGCGCTTGAGCATGTCGAGTGTCGCTTTCGCCGCGCCGTCGCCCGCGGCGGCATGGCGATGCAGGGCGCAGACGATCGCGAAGGGTATGTCGCCAGTGCCGAAGCGTGCATGGCGCAACGCAAGGCCGATGACGACGGCAGGTTCGTCGCCGCGGGTGCGCAGGATCGCCGCGTCGCTGGCATTGTCGTTGGCACTGATCCGCGGCGTCGAGCCGCACGGATCGGCACCGCTGCTCAACTCCGTAGCGGAGACGGCGTCATCAAGAACGCCGGAACGGAGCACGTCGTCGGCGCAGCCCATTGCGAGATAGCCGAAGCGCCCGATCGCATCCACTGCGTTCGGAGAGTTCTGCGGACCATCATCGCCGGCGGCGGCAATCGATTTCCGGACCGGGCCGAGGGCGAGCAGCGGAAGGGCAAGCGGCAGGCCGCGCCGCAGGGCTGCCGACGGCAGATCCGAAACAGGCGTCATGTGTGAGGTGGACAGGAAGGTGGCGTCGGTGGGCGTCATGATGACAAGACCTTTCCGCGCCGCGGCAGAGCGCCCGGCGTCATCGAACAGGAAGGAGGGGATGGGGTCGGGTGTCGCGGACGGCGGCGTCAGGCCGTGCCGGCCACTGGTCGTGCAAGCGCGACCGAGATCGCCGGCATCATCGCCAGCACGCGCCGGGCGCGGGCATCGGATGGTCCGTCCGGAAGCTCAGCACTCGCGACGTCCTTCGATGCAGTGCCATGGGCGTCCATGTCGTCAGACCCGACATTGCGGTCGGCGTCCTCCCCGGGATCCATGGCCGCGGTCCGCGCATGGATGGCGTGGGTACTGGACCTGGCAGAGTCCGTCTCCGCACGATCCGAACCCATCGCCGCCGGATATGCCGCCCGCAGCCGATCGACCAGCACCGCCTGAACCGCCGCGCCGAACCGGCGCTTCAGATCCCGCAGCGCGGCCCCTGCCCCGTCGATGCGCAGGAAGGCGTCGAGCGCGTCAATGCCGAACACGTCCGGGTCGGACAGATCGGTATGGCCGGACAGATCGAGGATCGCGGCGTGGCAGGTTCGCACCCCATCGATCTGGTGGCGGGATCGCAAATGATCCGGAGCGACGACGGCGCAAGCGAGGAGCTTGGCCTTCAGCCGCCCGAGCTTGGCGGCGTTGTAGGAAGCGATCGACCGCTTGACGTCGCAGACGACCGCATAGCGTCGTGCCTCGTCGACGATGACGAGATCGGCCTTGTAATGCTCACGGGCAAAGACCTCGGCGGCAAGCCGGATGCCGGAGAGCTCGGTCGGCCGGTTGCGGGCGATCAGCGCCTGCGCGGCCTCGGTGACGGGAAGCTCGACGTCGCGGGTCAGGACGGTCAGGTCCGGATGCGTCGCCGCGATCAGCGCGAGGCCAGCCTGAAGCATCAGGCCGTCGTGGCAGCGCGCGGAATGAATGAACGACGCGATCGCACCGAGCGAGCCGAAGGTCAGGTCGAGCTGGTCGCTCGCCGCGGGCGATGCGGCGGCCGCCACCGTCTTGTCGATCAGGCGATCGAAGGCCTCGTTCAGTTGGCCTGCATCGAGCCGATGCCACGGGCGATCGGACGAGGCCGATCCGCCGATGTCGGAACTCGCGCGGCCGAGGCCGCTTCGCGCGGGATTGACGGAAAGGTCGTTGGCGGCACGCGCCGCTTGGTCGGACGCAGCGCGTCCGGTAGAGATGGTCATAGCCCGATTCCTCTCGTACCGAGGTTGAGGGTCAGGCCCGTTCCGGGATTGCCGTCTCGGTTCGGGCCGCTTGATGTCGTGAACTGCGATTGCCGTCGCCGTCACGCCCCCAACATGACCGGCGCGAGCATCGGGCTCAAGGGGCCCCTGGGGCTCTAAGCCGGTTGTTGGTTAATGCGGGGCTCCCAAGTGATGGGGAGCCTGCGGCTTCGATCGGGAACCGTTGCCGACCACCGCGCACTGTTCTCATCGAACGCGACGGGCGCGCGGCGCGAAGGCAACGGCAACCGCACGCCGACCACGATGCCGAACTCAGCTGCGTTTCCGGTCGCGATTGCGCCCCGTTATTCAATCACCACCTCGAAACGGTCCGCCACTTCCATTTCGATTTCGGTCGCGATCGCGAGAAAGCCCGACCGCGCCCGCCAAAAAAAAGCCCCCGCCGTTTCCGGCGGGGGCTTGGACTTAAGGGCAACGCGGCCGGCGCGCCTTAGCGCGGGCGCGGCGATTGCGGTTCGAAGTCGATGACGTTGTCGCCGCCGACAGCCGCGAGCTGGGCCAGCGGCTCGGACATCGGCGTTTCGACTTCGACCTCGCCGTCATCATCCACCAGGCCGTCTGCCAACGCGTCGCCTGCATCGAGCGCCGGGGCGGCGACCGCTTTGCGGGCGAGATCGCTGCGCCAGCTCGGATCCTTGCCGATCGCCCAGGTGATCGCCGGCAAGACCTGTTCGACGATCCAGATCGTCGCATCACGCCCATGCGGGTAGGCCTTGGGGTTCGCCAGCACCTCGAGCATCTTCTCGACCGCGCCCCAGCGGCCCGACCGGTCGACCTCGACGGTGATGAACTCGGACCCCGCCGGTGCGTTCGGCGACGAGATCATGGTGAGCAGGATGGCCCGGGCAAGCCGCGCCTCGTTCGGCAAGGCCTTGGCGAGGACGCTGCGGATCTTGTGGTCCTTGCCTTTGTGGGTTTCGAGCGCCTTGAACGCAACGTTCCCGATTGCGACAAGGATCGCGACGAACCGCTTTGCGTCGGCCGAAACGCGTTCGCGCGCCTTCGACCCCAGTCCCGAAACGCCGCCGGCATCGGCCGGGCCGTGTCCGTCAGTGCCGTCCGCGCCGGGCATGCCGCTTTTCAGGTACTTCTTGACCGCCGAGATCGATGGGCGCTTTTCCGCCCGGTACATCTCGAACACCGCCTCGATCTGCTCCGGGCTTACCGTGCCAGCCGAAAGCTCGATCAGCGTAGTCGGATGGACGCGCAGCGCGACCGCCGTCTTGCGGTGCGCCGAGAGATTCTGGTGGACCTGCCGGTAATGCCGCGCGCTGCGCAAGGTGCGGTCGCACCGCGTCTCGATGAAGCTGCTCAACGTCATCTCCGCTGGGATGATCTCGTAAAGCCGCTCGACCCAAGCTCCCTGCTCGAACGCGTCGTCGGCCTCGCGGGCATCGACCGATCCGAACTTCGCCGCGATCTCGTCGAGCTCGTGTGCCTCCTCGCTCGTCAGCGTCTTGACGAACGCGTCGAAGGTTTGCGGAAGCGCCGGAGTCGGGACGATCCCGGTCTCGAGCGCGGTGTCGGACGCACCGTCCGTCATTGCCTTCTCTCGCACGCGCGAGGGCCCGGAGGCCGCTCCCTTGCGCGATTTGGCGACAGTGTTGGTTTTCGCCGGGGCGGAAGTCTTCGTAATGTCACTCATGCGCTGTGGACCTCTCCTTGTGCGCTAAATGCAGATGAACGCTTTTCGCTCATCCGTCATACACAAGGTTAGATCGCCATTTGTGAATATGCAACCGCTGCAGATTTCCCAATTCAACAGGCTTTACTGCATACAGCGATATAATATTACGATGTTACTTCTTCTTGAACTGGCTCATTCTTCGTTTCTGTCGTCCGCGAGCCAACATTCGGCGATGCGGATTTATTTCACACCTCGAAAACTTGAGAAACCAAGTGCTCGTTGCTCGCCTCGGAATACGAACGCGCGCCCTGCGACGCGTGACCTAGTCGAACCCGCCGCACCGCAGCCTCGATGTCTCAAGCCCCGCGCATTGCCTGCAGTAACGGCAAGTGAAGCGGATTCAGAGTTCAGCGGGGTGGTTTCCGGGGCATTGAGAGCGGGCCATATCGCTCGTTGCAGGGCCCAATTGCAGTTTGGGATGAATGCGGCGGCGAGGTAGCGACGGTAGACGACAATCCCACCGAGGGGCGCACGCTGTCATGAACACGCAAGTTCGATGCCGCTCACGACGAGACACGGCCGAGCGATCCTGTAGCGAGGGAAATCGATTTCCGACGCTTGGTCGGGCTTGCTTACATCAGAGCGATAACCGGCGGATAAATGCGGCGTCTGCTCGCACAACGCGAGCCCAGCTACTTTTGACCAGCCACCCCTGCACGATCGGCCGCAAGTCCCGAAAATCACATCGCGCCGGCTTGCCGATCGCAGCCAAGCCGGCTAGCGTTCGATGCGCTCGGGTATCCCTCGGGGTATCGCGATCAGCAGGTCGATCGGCAAAAAGGGCCGAAAAACTGTTATTTTCCAGTTATTTGGCGGGGAATCCCTCTCTCTCCGCCATATAATTAATTCGCATTCTACTTTCGGTCGATTAATCTCGCCGCGAGTGTGGCGGACATAGACCCCGCATCGGCGTCGCGCCGAGCTGCACCACCGCCGAGACATAGCCCTGCGCGCTGGCCGAGATCGCAAGCCGCGCGCGATGCGCGCATAGCGATCCCAGCCGTAGAAACCCTTCGGACAGACTAGGAGCCACGTCCTGAACGGAGCCGTGTTCCGCGTGCGCAGGAGGAATCTGATCTGCGCGGCGCATGCGCCTTGAATGGCAATCGCGGTCCAACCAAATAGGTAAGGTTTCCGCAGGAGGTGTGACCCGATGAGCGTCGCGTTCGTCAAAGAAGAAAGCGCAGAGGCAGCATCCGAGACCGTCCTGCCCGCACGCCCGATATCGGATCGGCCCAATTTCGTCACCGAGGCTGGTTTCAAGATCCTTGAAACCGAATTGGAGCGTGCGCGAAAGGCGCTCGATGCTGCGTCCTCGCTCGAAGATATCAACGAAAGGCGCCGGCAGTCGGCGGTGCATTTCGCGACGTGCGCTACTACGCCGAACGTCTACGAACGGCGGTGCTACGTCCGAAACCCTCTTCGAACGACGTCATCGCATTCGGCCATACAGTGACGTTCGAACGTGATGATGGAAGGGTTCAGACATTCCGTATCGTGGGTGAGGACGAGGCGAACCCGTCGCAGGGAACGATATCGGACGGATCGCCCGTCGCCGTGGCGCTGCTCGGCAAGAGCGTTGGCGATGTCGCACGTCTGGGACCGCACCAGATCGAAATTCTCTCTATATCTTAGCGAATCCGCTCAGACGCTTGGCGTCGGAGGCCGTTTCTCGGCGTCCCGCTTGCTGCTGCGCAGGGTGACGCCCGGACGTCAGCAGGGATCGACGATTCAAACTCCGGTCGGGAAATGCACCAGTTCGATACGGACGTCACCGGGGACGGTCAGAAATGCCATGACGGTGCCGTCCGGTGCGGTGGTGGGGCCGTCCACGAGTACCGCACCTAGTTCGACGAGCCGATCGGCAGCCGCAGGGACGTCGTCCGTCGTCAATGCGAAATGTTCCAGACCCAGCGATTGATGCGTGCGACCCTCTGGCAGGTCCTGACCCGGGACCGGGCTGGTAATGACGATGAATGGCGGCTGATTGGCGCCGAGCGCGCAGCGGATGATCCGGTCTCCGCTCGCCCTTTCGGCATCGATCACGATCTCGAAGCCGAATGCGTTGCCGAACCAGTCAGCCACGCTCTTCGGGTCATGCGTCTTGATGTGAACGTGATGAAATCCGTAAGTCATGATCAAGGCCTTGATGGTTGATCGCAAGCGGGTGACACCTCCTGTGGTGTTACATCACACTTTCGAGGATGGCTGCATAATCCGCGCCGGAAAGAGCGCGGGGGTTTGTCTGGTGGCTGTGGTCGGCCAGGGCGCGCTCGCATGTCCAGTCGAACACCTCGCGCGTGACGCCGAGTTCGGACAATGTCCGCGGCGTGCCGAGCCTCGCATTGAGTGCGTCAAGCGCGTCCGCCAAAGGCGTCGCGGCGGCGGGTAGCCCGATGGCAGTCTCGAGCCGGGCGATCTTGCCGGCTGCCGCCTCGGCATTCCAGCGCAGGACCGGCGGCATGAGGATCGCGTTGAGCGTGCCATGGTGAAGCTTGAGGGCCTTGAGGCCACCAAGCGCGTGGCTGAGGGCGTGGACCGCACCGAGGCCCTTCTGGAAAGTCAGTCCGCCTTGAAGGGCGCCCATCATGACCTCCGAGCGGGCTTCGAGATTGGCGCCATCGGCGAACGCCGTGGGAAGTGCGTTCCAAAGCCGCGCGAAGCCATCGATCGCGATCGCCTCGGCGGGCGGGTTGAAGCGCGGCGACAGATAGGTTTCGATGCAGTGCGACAGCGCGTCCAATCCCGTTGCCGCGGTCAGGTTTGGGGGCAGCCCAAGTGTCAGTTCGGGGTCGCAGATTGCGCGCTTGGGAATGAGGTGCGGGCTGATGAAGCCGAGCTTGCGCTCGTCCTCCAGCGTGATGAGCGCCGCCCGGCCGACTTCGGAACCGGTTCCCGCCGTGGTGGGGATGGCGATCAGCGGCGCAACGGCAGGGGTGATACGAGGGATACCACCCAGGATCGCAGCGTAATGCTCGAGTTCACCCTCGTGAGTCGCCAGCAGCGCCACACCCTTGGCCAGATCGATGGGCGACCCGCCGCCAAACGCGACGACGCCGTCGCACTCGGCTTCGCGATAGAGCTGGAGTGCTTCCTTGACTGCGCTTTCGGTCGGGTTGGTCGGCACGTCGAGGAACAGCGCCGGGTTTGCCGGCAGAAGTGCCGTCAACTTGTCGATCAATCCCGACGCCGCGATACCTCTGTCGCTGACGATGAGGGGCCTAGTCATGTCCAGGTCGCGCATGGCGTCGGGAAGGAAAGCGAGCGCGCCTGCGCCAAAATGGATCGTCGTCAGATAGGTGATGATGTTCATGATACTCGCGGGGTCAACAGGTAGGGAAATGTCAGGTGACGAGGTAGCCGCCGTCAATCGGCAGGATCACGCCTGTGACGAACGACGCGGCGGGCGATGCCAGAAACAATGCGCCGCCGACGACGTCGCCTGGTTCTCCCCAGCGCTTCATCGCCGTGCGCCCGATGATCGCGTCGCTGCGTGCAGGGTCGTCGCGCAGGTTTTTTGTGAGGGCCGTCGCGATCCACCCGGGTGCGACCGCGTTCACGCGGATGCCGTCCGCGGCGTAGGCAATGGCGAGTGACTTCGTCATCTGCGCGATGCCTCCCTTGCTTGCCGAATAGCCGGGCACGAGGCCTCCTCCTTGAAAGGACAGCATCGAGGCGAGATTGATGATCGCGCCACAGCCCGACCTTGCCAAAAGCGGCCGCGCGGCTGCGCAGACACGCATCGAGCCTGTCAGGTTGATATCCACGACCGAAGCGAAGACATCGGGGTCGAGTTCATCGCCGCGCCGGATGACGCCTGCGCAATTGACAGCGACGTCGAGCGCATCGAAGCGGGAGACGAGACCCTGGACACCGGCCCGATCGCGCACGTCGAGGGAGGCGAAGGCGATTCCGGTTCCCGCATGGGCATTCTGGGCGTCTTCGACTTCGCCCTCCGTGGCGCCGGTCGCGGTCACGAGCGCGCCCGCCTGCGCGAAGCCGGCAGCGATCGCGGCGCCGATCCCGGAGGTTCCGCCGGTCACGAGCACTGTCTTGCCGGTGAAGAACGGCCGTGCCCAATCGGCGTTCGCGGGTTCGGCTTCATGCATCGCGGGCCTGTCTTTCACGCTGGAGACCACCTTCAGAACGTCGCGTTGATGGCGCCGCCATCCAGAAGGATGTTCTGGCCCACGATGTAGCCCGCATGGGCGCTGCACAGAAACGCGCAGGTTGCGCCGAATTCCTCTATCGTCCCGAAGCGCCCGGCCGGGTTGGCCGCATACGCCTCCTGTCGCGCCTCATCGACCGATATCCCCTTGGTCTTCGCCGTCGAGTTCATCAGCGATTCGATACGCGCGGTCTCATGTTGTCCGGGCAGAAGATTGTTGATGGTGACGCCGTGGCGGGCGACCTGCCGCGACGTGCCGGCAACGAAGCCCGTCAGACCGCTGCGCGCTGCGCCCGACAGGCCGAGTGCTGCAATTGGCGCCTTGACCGAGCCGGAGGTGATGTTGACGATCCGCCCCCACTTTCGCTCGATCATTCCGGGAAGCACCGCGGTGATGAGATGGATCGGCGTCAGCATGTTGGCGCGGATCGCGTCCTGCCATTCCTTCTCGCCCCACTCGCTCCAGACGCCGGGGGGCGGGCCGCCGGCATTGTTGACGAGAATGTCCGGGTCGGGTGCCGCCTCGAGCAGCTTGGCGCGTCCTTCCGGCGTGGTGACATCCGCCGCGACAGGGACGACCGATACGCCATATCGCCCGGATATCTGCGCAGCGGCTTCCTCCAGCGGCCCTTGCGAGCGCGCGTTCAGCACGATCGCAACGCCCGCTTCCGCGAGTTTTTCGGCCGAGCCTCGGCCCAGTCCCTTCGATCCGCCGCAAACGATTGCGGTCCTGCCCTTGATGCCGAGATCCATCTTCCGTCTCTTCCTGATTTGCCAAGCGCGCAGTGCTCGTGGTCCCGCCGCCCGAAGACGGCGGGACGGGTTTACCGGTCACGGCTGAAAGGCATAGCCTTCGCCGATCCGGGCATCCTCGGGGATTTCCGGAAGGTCAGAGAACAATTCGGGCTGCTCGGCCATCACCTTGACGATGTGCGTCGCGTCGATGTGTTCGTTGACGTCGAAGGTTTCCTCGATGAAGCCCAGCCGGTTCAAGCGCTCAACCGCCGCGTGCAAGGCAGCATAGTTGTTTGCCGACAAACGCCGGTCCGCCTGCTGCACATTGTATTCCATCGCCTCTTCGGCGACCGCCGGATCAAGACCTGGAATCCAGCGTGTCGCGACCTGCGCCGCATCTGCCGGATTGGCCCGCATCCACTGGTCGGCTTCGGAGACGGCGGCGAGGAATTTCTCGATCGTTTCGCCATTCTCCGCGATCCAGTCGCGCATGCCGACATTGAAGCCGACATAGGAAATGTGGTTGCCACCCCGGATCACCTGATAGGCGCCGGGCACGTCCTTCTGCGCGACGATCGGCCAGGGGTCCCAGCCGACGAAGGCGTCGATGCCGCCGGCCAGAAGTGCGACGGTCATGTCCGGCGGCGGCGTATTGACGAGTTCGACGTCGTCGACCGTCAGGCCGGCCGCCTCGATGAGCGCCAGGATGTAGAGGTGGTTGATCGTGCCGAAGGACGCCGCGATCCGCTTGCCCTTCAACGTCGGCAGGTCGTCGCCCGAAATTTCGGACCCTTCGCGCGCCACAAGCGCCATCGTCGTGTCGGAGCCGAGCTGCGCGGCATTGCCGCTGTAGTTGCCTAGCGCCACGAGATCCATTCCCCGGATCACGGCTCCGATCATCGGCACGCCCACCTGTACGAGATCAACCTCGCCCGCCTGCAGCGCGTTGAGGGCATCGACGCCGGTCGCGTATGGGTTGGCGATGTTTACGTCGAGGCCATGCTTTTCGAAGAAGCCTTGCTCGAGCGCAATCGCAAGTCCGAGCTGATCGATGCCGGACACCATGCCGGCGCTGAGTTCAACGAGGTCGTCGTCCTGGGCGGTTGCCGCCAAAGGCAAGGCAAGCGCCAGGCCGACGGCTAATGCCAGTCGCCTTATCATCAGTTTCTCCTCCTCATGTGAGCGGCTCCACCCGCTCGACCCAAAAGGGCCTCGCGAGTTTCCTCAAGTCCGCCCGGTTGACTCCGCGCACCTGCACGGAATTTCCGCTGGCGCCGGATACCCGGCCCAGGCTTTGAAATTTCTGAATGTGGAACCGTTCCGGCGCAAAGGGCAGCGTGACGAGAACGTCGACCCGTCGCCCTTCCTGCGGAATGCCGTCGGCCAGCTTTCCCGCAGCCGCCACCGACAGCCACACCTGCCAGGCGACGATGGCCGCGAGGACGCCCATCACGACCTTGCCGCGTGTCGAGCCCAATGCGTCGCGCCACATGCTCATGCGCGGCGAACCAGTTGCAGGACGTGGTTCGACAGCGTCTTGAACGCCTCGTCTTCGACTAGGTCATCCCAGATCCGCGGCCGTTTCAGCGGGATGTCCACTTCCTCGAGAACGTGCCCCTTGGACAGGACCACGACCTTGTTGGCCAGGAACACCGCTTCCGAGACATCATGGGTGATGAAGATGACCGTCGGGCGCCGCTCTTCCCAGATCTTGGTCAGCTCTTCCTGGAGGGTCATGCGTGTCTGGGCGTCGACGCTTGCGAACGGCTCGTCCATCAACAGCACGTCTGGATTGTTCGCCAATGCCCGCACGACGCCGACGCGCTGCTGCATGCCGCCGGACAGTTCGTTCGGATAGCGGTCGGCGGCATGGGAAAGCCCGGCCAGCGCCAGATACTCCTCCGCGATTCTTGCCCGCTCTTCCTTGCTCGCCCCTCGCATCTTGGGTCCGAACGTCACGTTCTCCGCGACGGTCTTCCACGGAAACAGGGCGAAGGACTGGAACACCACGCCTCGATCCGGACCCGGCCCCCTTACCTCGCGGCCGCCGACCATGATGCGACCACCGGAGGTGGGCACGAAGCCGGCGATCATGTTGAGGATGGTCGATTTTCCGCAACCCGACGGACCGACCACCGCGACGAAATCCCCTTCGTCGACCTTCAGCGACACGTCCTTGATGGCCGTGTGCTGAGTGCCGCGATACGGGTCGAAATAGGTCTTGGAGAGGTTTTCCAGAGCCAGGCTTTTCATGACGTCACGAGCCCCCAACGCTGTCCCGTCGCGCGCTCGATCGGCGCGAGGAACCAGCTATCGACAATGTACCAAAGGATGCCGAGCACGATCATCCCGACCACGATCTCCTCGACCGAGCCGGCGCGACGGGCATCGAACATGAGGAAGCCGATGCCGCTCGTGCCGACGATGATCTCGGCCGCGATCAACGCGCGCCAGCCATAACCAAGACCGTTGCGCAGACCGGTGATGATGTTCGGCAGTGCGCCGGGAAGCGTGACCTCGAGCAAGATGCGATGCTTCGACGCGCCGAGGCTTTGCGCTGCGCGACGCAGTTCGGGCTTGACCGAACGAATGCCCAGGACGGTATTCAGAACGACCGGAAACAGCACGGTGTAGACGATGACGAACGTCATGGTCGTCAGGCCGAAACCGAACCAGACCAGCAGGATCGGCAGCCATGCGATGTCGCCGATGGCCTGAAAGAAGAGCAGGATCGGCCAGGCGAAATCGTGCGCCCTGCGGCTCAGCCCGATCAGAACGCCGAGCGGTATCGCGATACACATCCCCACGGCCGCACCGACGGCAAGTCGCGACAGGCTGTCGGCAAGATAGTCGGTGAGGATGCCCTTGTAGAGCAAGGTCCACGCACGCTCGACCACCTCCACCGGCCCCGGCAGAAACACGGGCGGGAAGATTTCGAGCCAGGCGATGAAGCCCCACGCGGCGATCAGCGGAACGAATGGCACGAAGGCGGCCATTGCCGGCCAGCGCGCGGTCCAGCGGGCGTAATAGCCCCATATCGTGTAGATCGCGGTCATGTCCGCTGCACCAATCCCCAGCGTTCGATGGTCGCGCGTTCCAGAGGCGCGAGCAGAAGCCGGTCGAGAAGAAGCCAGATGAGACCGATCACGATCATCGCAAAGACGATGATTTCGGTGCGGTAGAAGTCGCGGGCCAGAAAAAGCATGTAGCCAAGGCCGACATTGGTCGCGATCATCTCCGCGGCGATGAGACCGCGCCACGCGAAGCCGATCCCCGTGCGGATACCGATCACGATATTGGGCAGCGCGCCCGGCAACAGCACTTCCTTCAGCATCTGCCAACGGCTTGTGCCGAGAGACGCTGCGGCGTGTCGCAGAGGCATCGGGATCGTCGATACGCCGAGCAGCGTGTTGTAGGCGACGACGAAGAAAACGGCATTGAAGATCACGAAGGTGATCGCGCCAAAGCCGTAGCCGAACCAGAGCGTCGCGATGGGAATCCAGGCGATGCCGGCGAGGACCGAAAAGAAGCGGAACAGAGGCGTCAGGAAATCCGATACGGGCTTGCTGACGCCCATCGCGATGCCGAGCGGCACAGCCGTCAGGATCGCGAGGACCGTCCCGACCGTCACCCGCCAGAGCGATGCGCCGACATGGGCGAATAGCGAGCCGTCCACGATGGTGCCCCAGCCCGCGCGTGCAACGGTCGGCACATCGGGGAAAATGCGCGGATTGACGCTGAACACCGTGACGACGACCTGCCACACAACGACGAGAAAAATGAGCGGCGCGACGAACTTGAACGCCTGCCACGTGCGCTGGTACGGAACCGGCGAGAAGGGGGCGGTTTCGTCAGCGACCGTCATCATGCGTCCGCTTGTCAGTGCCAGATCGCGGCATTGTGCCGAACAAGCTCATGTTTCCTCCCAGAAAGCTCGAACATGGCCGGCGGCCCCGCGCATCTCCTCCCGCGCCGGCCGCCTCCCATCAACGTATGAACTGGTCGATGAACTCGGCCCCAAGGCCGTTCTTCGCGTAGTGCGCACGACATTTGTCGATGCGGGTGAAGACGTCGTCGAAGCCGGTGGTGTTTCCGTCTGGGTCGACATAGATCATCGCGCCGTTCACCTGGAACATCGTGATCATCTCCTCGACATGCTCGTCGACGACCAGCGTATGGGTTTCGCCGGGCGCCTCGTAGACATAGCCGCCCTCGGTCGCCACCCAGTCGTGCTCGAGGTATCGCCATTGCCCCTTGATGACGTAGCCATGCACCGGCAAGGGATGGCGGTGCCGTGACAGAACGCCCGATTTGCGAACTTTCAGAAGGTTCATCCAGTAGCCGCGCGATGCGCACATCAAGAGCGGCCGGAACCAGACATTTTCCTCGACCGGCACCCAGACGCGCTCATCCTTCGGAATGGCATCCGGAACGACCAGTTCCGGCGGAGATTCCGCTGGCTGCGCCTTGCGATAAGGCGTCCATTTGTCCACGACCTGCGCGCTGGCACTGTCGGCTTTCATCGGCTCTCCTCCCGATAGGTCACCCACAGATTGTCATCAGATGGTTGACCTGATCGTCCATATTGTGGACAATGTGCCCACATTATCGACAAGCACGATATGACGTGTCAAGAGTTGAGTGAGAGGAGTTCGTTGATTGGCTGACTTGACAGGAAAACCCGCCCCCGAGGCTGGCCGCGCAGTTCAGGGAACGGCGTCATTCTCGAAGTTCATGATCGTGCTGCAGGCCATCGCCGATGCGCCAGGCGATCTCGATATCGCCAAGCTGACGAAAGCCCTGCCCTATCCCCGCGGAACGGTCTATCGCATCGTCTCGGCGTTGATGGCGGAAGGCCTCGTCACGGAGAAGCAGGATTCCCGGACGTACCAGCTCGGCCACCGCCTGATCGCTCTGGCTTCAAAAAGCTGGGAGACGTCCGACCTGCGCTCGGCCGCCCGGGACCACATCGAAGCACTGCGCAACGCCACCGGCGAAACGGTTCATCTGGCCGTGCCGAGCGGAACTGGAATGGTCTATATCGACAAGCTTGAAAGCCCACGAACGGTGCGCATGACGTCGCGCATCGGCACACGCGTTGAGCTCTACTCGACCTCGGTCGGCAAAGCTTATCTCGCGGCGCTTCCAGAACTTCAATGCCGCGAGATCATCGCCAATCTCAACATGCAGCCGCGAACGCGCAACACGCTGACAGACCCCGAAGCGCTCCTGAGCGAAATCCGCAAGACGCGGGCCAACGGCTACTCCTACGACAACGAAGAGAACGAGCCCGACATTCGGTGCTTCGGTGGCGCGATCGTTGATCGCAACGGAAGCCCTGTCGGCGGCGTCAGCCTGTCGATCCCGATCTATCGGTTCGATGAGGAGCGAGCGGCGAACTGCATCGCGCGCGTGAAGGAAACGGTGGCCGCAATTTCCGCGTCGCTGGCGACCTTGGTGTGAGCAGATCACAAAATGGCGACGTTGACCACAATGTGGTCAAGTACAGGGTAGGGCACATGATTGATCGGGATGTAAGCTACGATTTCTCAGGCCGCGTGGCCGTCGTTACCGGCGGGCTCAACGGGATTGGCGCGGCAATCGCGAATTCGTTTGAGCGCGCCGGCGCGACCATGGTGTCATGGGATCTGGCCGCATCCTCCGATGACGGCCATGTCCAAGTCGATATTGCGGATCAGTCGTCCGTCGCCGATGCAACGATGAAAACGATTGGCCGGCATGGCAAGGTCGACGTCCTCGTCAACAATGCGGGCATCGCCGGGTCGACCGGATCGATCGAGGACTATGACCCGGCCGAATGGCAGCGCATCATGGATATCAACCTGACCGGGACGTTCCATGTCTGCCGCAGTCTCGTGCCCTTTCTCAAGGCGAATGGCTGGGGGCGGATCGTCAACATCGCGTCGCTGGCCGGCAAGGAAGGCACGCCCAACGCCGCCGCCTACAGTGCGTCCAAAGCCGGCGTGATCGCCCTCACGAAATCGCTCGGCAAGGAACTCGCCGGCACCGGCGTGCTGGTCAACGCACTTGCACCGGCCGCGGTGCAGACGGCGCTTCTCGACCAGATGAGCCTGGAACATGTCGCGACCATGATCGCCAAGAGCCCGATGCGCCGGACCGGGACGCCGCAGGAAGTGGCCGATCAGGTCATGTGGCTGAGCTCGAGCGCCTGCGCTTTCAGCACAGGCGCCGTGTTCGATCTGTCCGGGGGACGGGCGACATACTGACGATCCAATGGACGACTGAGAACTTCTGTAAGGTTCAGTAAGCGTCGTGCTTCAGCCCGCATGCCTTGCAATAGGCCTCGTGTGCGGGCCCGCGGCCAAGATGGTGGCGAAAGCTCTTCATCTCGGCGAAATACGGGATCGGGGCGCGCACCGGCCGTTCCGGTTCGCTGCCGAAATCATCGAACAGCGTCTGGAGCGTGACGACGACACGCTCGGCGTCGTTGCGGTCGCGGTAGGGTCCGAGGTCGATCTTGTAGGCTGCGGCGAGATAGTCGAGCCCGTCTTCCCAGAACGGCCGCGCTTTGTCGGAAACATATTGGAGATAATCGCGCATCTCGCGAACGTCGTCCTTGGTCGAGATCGGTCCGTGCCCGGCGACGACGGTTTCGACATCCATCCCCATCACCATGTCGCAGACGTCGATCCAGCGCTGGACCGGCCCGTACCAGGCGATCGGCGTGCCGCCGGTGAAGAGGATGTCGCCGGTGTAAACAACCTTGTCGTCGGGCACGTAGATGAGCGCGTCGCCGAGCGAATGCGCCGGTCCGACCTCGATCAGTTGCACCTTCTTCGATCCGACCATGATGTCCATCGTGCCCGAAAAGGTCTCGGTCGGCGGGGTGAGTTCGATGCCGGCGAAGTCGAACGGACGGAAGCACTCACGCATGAAGACGCCGGCGCTGCCGAACTGTTCGGCATTGGTGACGATCTTCTGCACCACGGCCGGGTCAAAGCGCGCGAAGTCGTCGACCGTGCCCTGCGTGCCGATGATGCGCGCGCCCTCGACGAGCTGGTTGCCGAACGTATGGTCACCGTCGGCATGGGTATTGACGAGGATACCGATCTCCTTTGCAGCCGGGATCGACGCGCGGTAGACGGCGAGCATTTCGGCGGTCAGGTTCAGGTCGAACAGCGTGTCGACCATCAGCGTCGCGTCGCCGTCGACGACCAGACCGGCATTCGACCAGCCCCAGCTTCCGTCCGGCTGGAGATAGGCGTAGCAGCCATTGCCGAGGTCGTGCATGCCCTTGGTGAATTGCCATTTGGCCATCGCAGCTACTCCTTTGCGTTCAGACGAGAGCCGTGGCGAGCCACGGGAAGAGGAAGACCAGAACGAGCACCAGCAGCATCATGACCGCGAAAGG
Source organism: Aliihoeflea sp. (assembly GCF_052435475.1). Taxonomy (NCBI): domain Bacteria; kingdom Pseudomonadati; phylum Pseudomonadota; class Alphaproteobacteria; order Hyphomicrobiales; family Phyllobacteriaceae; genus Aliihoeflea; species Aliihoeflea sp. Next base: position 170,046 of record NZ_JBQVMV010000005.1, on the reverse strand, counting down.
CGCCGCGCCGGCGAAGATGTCGTTGAGTGTGACCTTGCTGTCCGGCCCCAGCGTCGCCTTCACCACGAAGACGGCGATGCCGAAGGGCGGGGTCAACAGCCCGATCTCGACCGCGATGACCATCAGGACGCCGAGCCAGATCAAATCGACCTGAAGCCCGACGAGGATCGGAATGGCGATCGGCAGGGTCAGAAGCATGATCGATGCGGAATCGAGGATGGTGCCGAGCAGGATGACGACCAGCATCAGCGCGATGACGATGCCGGTGACGCCCATGCCGGATTCGACCACCCACGAGCCGAGCCAGCCGGGCATCCCCGACATGGCCAGCATGCGTGAATAAAGACTGGCGCCGATGATCAGGAAACAGATCGAGGAGGTCGTGTGCCCGGTCTGGACGAGCACCTGCCAGAAGCTCGCCCAGGAAAGCCGCCGCTTGGCAAGCGAGATGAGAAGCGCACCGAGCGCACCGGCTGCGCCCGCCTCCGTCGGCGTGAAGAAGCCGCCATAAATGCCGCCCAGCACGAGCGCGACCAGGATGACGATCGGCGCGATCTTGTTCAGCATCTCGCCGACGCCCATCTCGCGCACCGGCTCGCTCTCGACCGGCTTGCCGCCACCGATGAAGGACGGCCACCAGCGGCCCATGGCGAAGATGCCGGCGCAGTAGACGAGCGAGAGGAGAATGCCGGGAATGATACCGGCGATGAAGAGCGATCCGACGGATTGCTCCGTCAGGACCCCATAGAGAATGAAGAGCAGGCTCGGCGGCAGGAGCATGCCGAGCACCGACGATCCCGCGACGACGCCGACAGAAAAGCGCGGCGTATAGCCGTGGCGCATCATCTCCGGCACGGCGACCTTGGTGAAGACCGCCGCCGAGGCGATGGAGATGCCGGTGATTGCCGCGAACACGGCGTTGGCCGCGACCGTTGCGATGCCGAGCCCGCCCAGCACCTTGCGGAAGACCTGCGCGGCGACCTCGAACGTGTCGCGCCCGATGCCGGCGACGGCGACGAGCAGGCCCATCAGCACGAAAAGCGGAACGACGCCGAAGATGTAGTCGCTGATCGAATCCTTGAAGGCCAGGACCAGCATGTTCGACGCGATTTCGAAATTGCCGCGGATCAGCCAGACGCCGCCAAATGACAGGAGGATTAGCGCGATCGCGACATGGACGCCCGAATAGATGAGCACCAGCATGACCGCTATGGACAGAAGTGCGATCTCGATGCCGCTCATCGCGCGATACCCCTTGCCGAGCGGACATCGCTCCAGGCGATGAGCAGGAACTGGACGGCCGTGGCGACGATGCCGAGGAACACGAGAATGAAGAGCGGCCATTGGGGCACGGTGAAGAAGCCCGGATTGCCCATGAAGTTGCGTTCGGGATGCTGGAAGGCGGCGACGACGCTCGGCCAGAATTTCCAGGCGATCATGAGGAGCAGCAACCCGCCGACGAGATGGAAGATTGCCAGAAGCGCCGAGCGAAGCCGGGGCGCGCGGCGCTCGAGCACGTTGAGCAGCACGTCGGAGCGTGTCATCGAGCCGGAACGCAGCGTGTGCGCAAGCTGCAGGAAAACGATGCCGACGATCGAAAAGGCGACGAGTTCCGGCACGCCTGCGATCGGGCGGTTGAGGAAGCTGCGACCGAAAATGTCCGCATTGATGAGGAGCATCAGCCCGATGATCCAAAGCGTGCCGACCGCGTTCATCGCGCCGATTATGCGTGCGAAAGGACCGCTCGGCATTGCTGGCGGCGGCGCGTCGTCGCGCGGGATTGCGGATTCGTCGGCCATGGCGGAACGCTCCGGGTCAGGCATTGATGATGGGCGCCGGGCCTTCGCCGCGCCCCATGGCGGCGAAGGCCCTTCGGCGGTCCGGCCAAAGCCGGGGGAGGATTACTCCGCCAGGTAGTCGCGCTCGAAGGTGAAGCCGGTTGCCTTCAAATTGTCGCGATAGGCTCCAAGCACGGCGCGGCCGGGCTCTCCCCGTGCCTCTGCGGCGTCGGCCCACGCCGTCGTCGGGTTCGGCAGTGCCTCGATCCACGCGGAGCGCTCGGCGGGATCGAACTCGACGATCTTGCCGCCACTGTCGGTCAGCGTCTTCTTCGCGGCCTCGTAGCGCGCTTCCTGCTCGTCGAAATAGGCCTTGGTGTAGGCGGCGGCGGCGGCGCGGAAGGCCGCCCTGGTCTCGTCGGAGAAGGTTTCCCATTGCATCTGCGAGACGCCGAGGCCGCCGATATACATCGCACCGAACTGGGTCTGGTTCCAATTCGGGGCGACCTCGTAGAGCTTCGCCGGGACATTGGCCGTCATCCAGCCGATATTGCCGTCGTAAACCCCGGTCTTGATGTCGTTGTAGAAGGTCACATAGCTGCCCTGAACGCCGACTGCGCCGGTTCCGGCGAGCCATGCCAGGTTGGGCCCGGCGCCGCCGAGCTTGACGCCGTTCATGTCGGCGATCGTCTTCAGTTCCTTGGTCGAGGCGATGTTGTAGTCGTCGATGGCAATGCCGCCGCCGATATAGACGACGCCGGTCGCCTCTTCGAGCGCAGCCAGCGCGCCTTCGGTCTCCGTCAGCGCCTTCTCGACCGCTTCCGTCACCCCGCGCGCGTCGGCCGGGCCGAACGGCATGGCGTAGGTCAGGTTGAGAAGGCCCATCGTCGCCGGATTGAAGACCCCGCTCATCTGGCCCACGTCGATGATGCCCTGCTGGAAGGCTTCCGTCTCCGAGCCGAGCTTTACGATGGTGCCGCCATAGCCCTCGGTCCAGTTGATGGTGACGGCGCCGGTCTTGGCAAGTTCCGCATCGACGGTGGGGATGAACGTCTCCTTGACGTGCTTGACCCACAGAAACACCTCCGGGTGTCCCGTCGCTACGGTTAGATTGAGCGTTTCCTGCGAAAGCGCCGGCGCGATTGCGCAGCCGAGCGCAAGGGCGGCCACGCCGCCCCTCAAAGCGTTGCGATACATGCACTTTCCTCCCTTGGCCGGCACGGGGCCTCACTCCTAATCCCCACGACCGATGACGAAACGCTAGCGATATTTGAACACGTTGACAAGAGTTTTGATATGTCGTTAAAATCGGATATCCAAGGGCCTCGAAAAGCGCGGCCCGCATGCATGGCGGCCGGAATGAGCAGAACGAGAAAGATCGCGCAGGGTGAGAAGGTCGTCGTCGTCGAGGCGACGCAGCGCAATTCCGCGCTGACGCGCGCGCGCATCCTGACCGCGGCCGAGGCCGAGTTTGCCGACCACGGCTTCGACGGTGCGACGGTGCGCCAGATCGCGCTGCGCGCGGAGGTGCCGGTGGCGCTCGTCAACTATCATTTCGGCAGCAAGGAAGGGCTCTACCGCGCCATCTTCGAGATGCGCGCGCCGATGATCGTCGACCAGCGTATCGCCGGCCTTCGGCTTGCCGAGATGGAGCCGGATGCCGAGCGCAAGGTCGAGATGATCGTCAAGGCGGTGCTCGTGCCGAACCTGCACATGCGCAGCACGGAAAAGAATTCCAGCTATGCGCGCATTCTCGCGCGCGAGGTTTCCGACCCCAAGTCGCACAACCGCAAGGTCATCGCCGAGTTCTTCGACCCGATCGCCTACAAGGTGATGGAGGCGCTGCAGGCGGCGCTGCCCGACCGCTCCGTCGAGGAGATCAACTGGGGCTATCAGGCGATGCTCGGCATGATGGTCTACACGATGGCCGATACCGGCCGCATCAGCCGGCTCTCCGGCGGGCGCTGCGACCCCGAGGACGAGATGGCGACCGCGACCCATCTGGTCGCACTGATGAAGGCCGCGCTCCTCTATGGCCGCGTGCCGGCAACGCCGAAACAGGACTGACCGGCCGGAGGAGCCGGGCGGATCGATTCAAGGGATGACACCGATGAAGCTCGTAACCTATGAACGGAATGGACAGCAGCGCGCCGGTGCGCTGGTCGACGGCGACCGCAGCATCGTCGACCTTGCCGACGCCCACGAACAGGCATTCGGCGAAAACCATTCCGCCTTCGCCTCCGTGCAGGCGATGATCGAAGGCGGCGACGCCGCGCTCGACCGCGCCTACGAGACGCTGAAGAAGAGCGCGAACGGCGCGTTCCGGAAGGACGGCATCCGCCTTCTCGCACCCGTCCCGGTGCCGATCCAGATGCGCGACTGCCTCTGCTTCGAAACCCATCTGAAGCAGTCCTTCAACGCGGTGCGCCGCATCCGCGCCAACGCCACGCCGGACCCGGAGGCGGCGATGAAGGAGTTCGAGGAAAAGGGCGTCTTCGCGATCCCTAAGACCTTCTACGAGCAGCCGATCTACTACAAGGCGAACCGCTTCTCCGTCGTCGGCACCGACCAGGACGTGCTTTGGCCGCGCTATTCCACGCTGATGGATTTCGAACTGGAATTCGGCTTCTACGCCCGCAAGAAAGGCGTCGACATCGCCCGCGACGAGGCGCGCGACTACATCTACGGTTACACCATCTTCAACGATTTTTCCGCGCGCGACGCGCAGACGCAGGAGATGGGCGGCCAGCTCGGCCCGGCCAAGGGCAAGGATTTCGACACTGGCAACGCCATGGGGCCCTGCCTCGTCACCGCCGACGAGATGGCGGACCCCTACAATCTCACCATGGTCTGCCGCGTGAACGGCGAGGAATGGGGCCGTGGCAATACCGGCACGATGCACTGGAAATTCGAGGACCTCCTCGCCCACATCTCGCAGTCCGAGACCATCTATCCCGGCGAGTTCTTTGGATCGGGCACGGTGGGCAATGGCTGCGGGCTCGAACACATGAAGTTCCTGAAGCATGGCGACGTGGTGGAACTCGAGGTCGAGGGCATCGGCATCCTGCGCAATCGGGTGCTGACAAGGGATCAGTAAACGGGCTCTTCGCAGGTCGACCCCACTTCGGTCCTTCGGACCACCTCTCCCCCGTGGCTCGGGGGAGAGGAAAGCACCGCCGCAGCGCCGGTATTCCAGCTTGGGTTCCTCTCCCTCCCCCGTCGAACGGGGAGAGGTGCCGAGCGAAGCGAGGCGGAGTGGGGGTCGACGGCGCCACGCACATCGCCCACAAAAGTGATCCAGCGTAAGGTCGAGGCAAACCAACCAGGTCCGCTCACATGAACGTCTATTCCATGCTCACCGACGCGATCCGCCGGCGCGGCGACGAGACCGCCATCCGCTGGGGCGAGCGGTCGCTGAGCTATCGCCAACTCGACGGCATCTGCACAGCACTCGGCGACTGGTTCGGGCAGAAGGGCTGCGTGCCCGGCGACCGCGTGCTGCTTTTCCTGCGCAACGGGTTCGAGTTTCCGGCGCTGCTTCTGGCGCCAATGCGCGCAGGGCTGGTGGTGGTGCCGACCAATGCCAAGCTGCACCCGCGCGAGGTGGCCTGGATCGCGGGCGATGCCGAGCCGCGCCTGATCTTCACCCATGCCGAGCACGTCGAGGACCTGAAGTCGGCGCTCCCCGCCGGTCTTGCCTGCGAGATCGTCGCGATCGAGGATTTCACTTTTCCGAATCCGCCTGAAGTGCCCGTGGCCTGCGCCGATGTCGACCCGGACGATCCGGCCTGGATCTTCTACACCTCCGGCACGACCGGCAAGCCGAAGGGCGCGACGCTCAGCCATCGCAACTTGATCGCCGCGACGGTGAACTGCCTCGCCGACGTCTCCGCCTTCGAAGCGGCCGACCGCGTGCTGCATGTCGCGCCCCTTTCGCACGGCAGCGGTCTCTACATGATCCCCGCGCTCGCGCGAGGCGCCGAAAACATCATCTACGACCGGACCGGATTTCGCCCGGACGAGGTGCTCGACACCGTCGCGCGGCTTTCGGTTTCCGTCATCCCGTTCGTCGCCCCGACGATGATCGTCCGGTTCCTCGAGACCGCGGCGCGCGCCGATATCGGCTGCCTGCGGGGCATCATCTATGGCGGCGCGTCGATCCATCTGGAGCACATTCGCGAAGCCGTCGCGCGGTTCGGCCCGATCTTCCACCAGCTCTACGGGCAGGGCGAGGCGCCGATGACGATTTCCTACCTGCCCGGCGCCGACCATTTGGGCGCCGACGACGAGACGCTGGTCTCGGCGGGCTACGTGCGGTCAGGCGTCGAGGTCCGCCTCGCGGGCGAGGACGGTCATGATGTGCCGCCTGGCGAAGACGGCGAAATCTGCGTACGCGGCGATGTCGTCATGAAGGGCTACTGGCGAAATCCGGAGGCAACGGCGAAAGCGCTGAGAGGCGGCTGGCTGCACACAGGCGACATCGGTCGCTTCGACACCGCGGGGCGCCTGCGCGTCCTCGATCGCCGGCACGACACGATTATTTCGGGCGGCACCAATATCTATCCCAAGGAGATCGAGGACGTCATCGCCGGGCACCCCGGCGTGCGCGAGGTGATCGTCTTCGGCCTGCCGGATGTCGAATGGGGCGAGAGCGTCGCCGTCGCCATCGTCGCCGAGGATGCGGCGCTCAACGAGCCGACAGTACTGGACCACTGCAAGGCCAACCTCGCTTCGTTCAAGAAGCCCAGGCACGTCTTCTTCGTCGCCGACCTGCCGAAGAATGCGTACGGAAAAGTGTTGCGGCGCGAACTGCGCGACGCGTTCATCGCCCTCGCCAACGGGCAGTGACGCTTCGGCCGGCCGGCCGATCCTGATGGCTCACATCGAAATCGACCGTCGAGGCTGGGCAAAAGCTCTTCAGCGTGCAGTCGCGCGGCCAACCAAATCCGGCTCGAGTTCGTCGCCGGCGAAGGCGACGAACTGGTCGGGGCGCACGAGCACGAAGCGGGCGCCATAGTCGGCCGTCTCGCCGGTTGCGTCGTCTTCCACGATCGTCAGCGGCACGCCTGCCTCGTCCGCCGCGATGCGGAAACGCTCGAGGCCGTCATTGCCGCCGAGCGCCAGAAGCGTGAAGCCTGTACCCAGCCGCTCATAGACGTTTTCGCCGGTCGACAGGCGTCGCGGTGCCAGATGATGCCCTGCCCGCGCCGTGAAGCTGTGGCCGCCGATGGCGTTCGTCGCGCCGCCCGCGCCCACCACGATCGGCGAGCCGCGATAGTTCGGCTCGAAGGCGTTGACCTCGTCGCGTGCGCCCGACCCCCGCGCGGTCCATTCGCGCTCGAAGGCCGCGCGGTCCGTTTCCGGGTCATGCGTTTCCAGGAATGCTCGATCGCTTTCGATCGCCTTTTCGATGAAATCCTTGGCCGTCGAGGCGAAGACCGGCCGTCGCTCGGCATCGTAGGTGTCGAGCAGTCCCTCCCCGGCCCAGCCCTGCAGCGTCGCGGCGAGCTTCCAGCCGAGGTTTCGCGCATCCTCGAAGCCGGTATTGATACCATAGCCGCCATAGGGCGGATGGCTGTGCGCGGCGTCGCCGGCGATGAACACGCGGCCTTTCCGATAGCTGTCGGCGATCGCGACGCGCAGATCCCAAAAGCCGATATGCTCGAACGCGACGTCGAACTCCGCACCAACCGCGCGGTGCAGATAGGCGGTGAAGTCGAAGTTGTCCCTGGTCGTGTCGGCCGGCACCGGCGCATGGAAGAACCAGGTATTGCCGAGATCGACGCGGCCGAAGAACTGCCAGTAGCCTTTCAGGTCAGGGTGCAGGACGTTGTAGAACGACTTTCCGGGAAAGCGCTTCAGGAGTTCGTGCAGGCCGGTCGAGCGGAAGACGAGCAGCACCATCAGCCTGTCATGGTCGGACCGGGTCTGCGTGATGCCGGCCATGTCGCGCACGTCAGACTTGCTGCCGTCGCAGCCGACGAGATAGCGCGCGCGGATTTTGACCGGCTCGCCCCCCTCACGCGGCACGGCGGTCACCGTCACCCCGTCCGCATCCTGCTCGATCGCCTCGCCCGAATAGCCGTAGAGCGTCTCGATGGCGTCGATTTCTGCCGCCCGCGCCCGCAGCACATCCTCGGTCGCGTATTGCGGCAACCGCTCATTGTCGGTGAAATAGTAGGGCCGCACGAGTTCGCGCTGCAGCCAGTCATAGTGGTAGTCGCCGAGCAGCGTGCCATAGGCCGTCAAACCGCCGATGCCGTATTCCTTCGGCACGGTGCGCGCGGCCCGCAGTTCCTTTTCCGCGCCCCAGAAATGGAAATGCTCCATCGTGCGCTGTGTCAGGTTCTGACCCTTTGGCACGCGCTGCGGCGTCGGATAGCGCTCGACGACGAGGGTGCGGATGCCGCGCTGGCCAAGCTCGATCGCCAGCCCCGTGCCGACGGGTCCGCCGCCGACGATCACCACATCCGCCTGCCGTTCCATTTCGCCCGTCATCGTCATCCGTTCATTGATTGCGTTGGGTCCGGCGCGATCAGATCGCGCCGGCCTCCAGGTAGACATGCTTGGTTTCGAGGAAGTCGTTCAGTCCCTCGACGCCGTGAAGCCGACCGAGGCCCGACTGGCGATAGCCACCCGTCTCGCCTTCGGCGAAGAGCCGTCCATGGCAGTTGAGCCAGACCGTGCCGGCGCGAACGGCGCGCGACATGCGCATCGCCCGGTTCAGGTCACGCGTGAAAACGCTTGCCGCCAGGCCGTACTCGGTCGCATTCGCCTTCTTCACCGCCTCGGCTTCCGTCTCGAAGGTCTCGATCGAGACGATCGGACCGAAAAGCTCTTCCTGCACCAGCGGCGAGGCCAGGTCGTCGATCTTGAAAAGCGTCGGCGTCAGGAACGCGCCCTGCGCCAGCGGCCCATTCGGCACGCCGCCCTTCAGCACCATCTCGCCCTCGTCGCCGGCCTGTTCGATCAGCCGAGAGACGCGGTCGCGATTGCCGATGTCGATCAGAGAGCCCATCTGGCTCTGCGCATCGGCGCCGGGGCCGACCTTCACGGCCGAGAACGCCGCTTTGATCCGGTCGGTGAAATCCTTCTCGATCGACTTCTCGACCAGGAACCTGGCCGCCGCGACGCAGATCTGCCCGGCCATCACCAGCGAGCCGCTGGTCAGTTCGCGCACCGCCTGATCGAGATCGGCGTCGGCGAACACCGTCGCCGGCGCCTTGCCGCCGAGTTCGAGCGACAGGCGCTTCAGCGTCGGCGCGGCACCCGCCATGATGCGCTTGCCGGTGGCGCTCGAGCCGGTGAAGGAGATGACGTCGATGTCGTTCGAGGCGACCAGCGCCTCGCCCACTTCCGAGCCCTGCTCGTTGACCGAATTGACGACGCCCTTCGGCAGAGACGGGCAGTCGGCAAGGCAGTGCATGATCCGCGCATGAATCAGCGGCGTCTGCGGCGCCGGTTTGATCACCGTCGTGCACCCGGCGGCGAGCGCCGGGGCCAGCGAGCGCGCAAGCAGCGTCACCGGCGCGTTCCACGGCACGATGATCGCGGCGACGCCGGCCGCCTCGCGGTTCATCATCGAGAAATTGCCGGGCATGGTCTCCAGCGTGCGGCCGAGCACGGTGCGCGCCAGACCCGCATAGTAGCGGATCTCCGAGATCGCACCCATCGTTTCGCCCAGCGCTTCGCGCCTCAGCTTGCCGTTCTCGGCGACGACGAGATCGGCAATCTCGTCCTTCGCCGCCTCCAGCCGATCGGAGAATTCGAACAGCACCGCCGCGCGCAGGCGCGGCGACGAGGCCCAGCCGGTCGTCTCGAATGTGCTGCGGGCAAGCGCCGCCGCCTGGTCGGCGAGCGCCTTGGTGCCCGGCTCGTAAGAGCCGAGCACACTGCCATCGGCGGGGTTGAGGCTGTCGCGCACGCCCGCGCCCTTGACCCATTCCCCGCCGATATAGTTGAGCGCGGTCGTCATGCCGCATCCAGCCCGAGGAACTTGCGCGCATTGCCCTCATAGAGCTTGGCGCGCAATTCTTCGGAGATGTCGAGTTCATCGAGGATGCGGATGGTTTCGCGGATATACATCGGTCCGCCTTCCGGATCGAAGGGCGCATCCGAGGCGAACATGACGCGGTCCTCGCCGAAGAACTCGATCGCGTGCTCGATCGCCTTCGACGACCCGAACGAGGCGGTATCGGCGTAGAATTCCTTGAAATAGTCGAGATGCGGGCGCTTCAGCGCCTTGCGCACTTCAGCCAGGTCGCGGTCGGTCGTGCGCTTGCCCATCTGGTCCCAGCCGGGGCCGACGCGGCCTTCGAAGAACGGGATCATGCCACCGGCATGGTGGGTCAGCACCTTCAGCCCCTCGAACTTGTCGAAGAAGCGCGAGAATACCATGCGCGCCATCGCGGCCGAGGTCTCGTAGGGCCAGCCGAACGTCCACCAGATCTCGTATTCGGAACGGCTCTCGTTCTTGTAGTCGGCGAAATTCTCGCCCCGCGCCGGGTGCAGCCAGACCGGCTTGCCGGCCTTCGCCATATATTCGAAGAACGGCTCGTATTCCGGCAGATCGACCGGATTGCCGGCGATGTTGGTGAAGATCTGCATGCCCGCGGCGCCCAGATCCTCGACCGCGCGGCGGCATTCCTCGACCAGCGCATCGGGGTTGTTCATCGGCGCGGTGCCGACAAAGGCCGGGAAACGCTCGGGATACTTTTGGCAGAGTTCGGCCATCGAGTCCGAACCGATCTTCGAAAGCTCAAGCGCCTTTTCAGGCCCGGCAAGCTTTTCCAGCGGCGGCGAGGCGAGCGAGAGCACCTGCTGGTAGTCCTCGCCGAATTTGTCCATGACCTCGAAGCGTCGGTCGAGATCCGTCATCATCGGCACTGCGCCGGAGCGCATGGTGATGTCGGTCATCTCACCGATATGCGCGATCAGCGCATCGAAAAACGGCTTCGGCCAGATGTGGTTGAAAATATCGATCTTCTTCATGGGACCTCCCTCGGCAATAGCCGGAGGATGCCTTCGCGACGCCCATCAAGTCAACAAATAATCTCACTCAGTGAGATTTGCTTTCGTCGTTCTCGACGCGATCCCGCAGCAGCGAGTCCGTCACAAGGCGCGCCGTTGCCTTCACGTCGGCGGCGATGCGCTCAATGGCCGCGCCATCGACGAGGTTGCCGGCAATGGTGACGCAGACGCTCGCGACGGGACTGCGGCCGGCATCGAACACCGGCGCGGCAATGCCGACGACACCCGGCGTCACCTCCCCATAGGCGACGCTGACGCCCGCCTTTCGCACCTTCTTCAGTTGCTCCATCACGTCCTCGACGCTGTTGCCGAGGCCGACGGCTCGCAAATCGTCCATGGTGCGCTCGACCAGCGGCACGAGGTGCCGGCGTGGCAGGAAGGCCATGATCGAGCGGGCGATCGCCCCGCGCCCGAGCGGCATCGGCCGTCCGCGCGGATAGGAGGAGAGCGGGTTCCTAGTCGACGTATCGGAATCGACGCAGAGCAGCCGGTTACCGTACCAGCGCACCAGAAGCGCGGTGCAACTGTATTTCGATGTGAGATTCCTGAGATGCCCCGAGCCGTTGATGATCAGCCGGTCGGACTTTCGCATCAGATAGTCCATCTCGACCACTTTCGGGCCGAGCGTGAAGCCGGTGTTCGGCATGGAGGTCAGAAGCCCCGCCTCCTTCAGCGTCTTCAGATACCGATAGAGGGTCGGCCGGCTGTAGCCCAGTTCCTCCATCAGTTCCTCGGGCGTCCATTCCAGACGGTCCTCGCTGAAGACTTCGAGGACGGCGAGAACCTTTTCGAGACTGTTGCCTGCCGCTTTCGTCAAGACACCGCCTGTGGGGTAAGCGCGCGAGCGCGGCGCCAGTCGATGACCATGACGAGCACGCCGCCGATGACACCGACGATATCGGTGTATTCGGCGCCGGGGAACGTGCCGGCAGGGATCAGCGCGAGAAGCCCGAACAGCGTGAAGAGCGCGCGCATGACGATCGGCAGACGGGTCATGAAATAGCCCGCCAGCGCCGCCGATATCAGCCATACCCCGAGTGTCGCCGTGACCACCGCGACCGCGATCTCCGCCGGTTCGCCGACCAGGATCAGCGTCGGCGAATAGACGAACAGGAACGGGATGATGAACGCCGCCCAGCCGAACTTCATCGACGCGAAGCCCGTCGCCATCGCAGATGCGCGGGCGATACCGGCAGCAGCGAAGGCGGCGATGGCGATCGGCGGCGTGATCATCGACATCATGCCGAGATAGAGGATGAACAGATGCGCCGCAATCGGGTTGATGCCGACCTCGATCAGCGCCGGCGCAACGAGCGCGGCGAGCAGCACATAGACGCCCAGCGTCGGCAGTCCCATGCCCAGCACGATGCAGATCACCGCCGACAGGAGAAGCAGCACGAACTTGTTGCCGCCGCCGAGTTGCACCAGCGCGTAGGTCAGGTTGAACGACAGGCCGGTGACGTTGAGGATGCCGATGACGATGCCGGCGGCAGCCGAAATCAGGATGATCTCGACGACGTTCTTGCCGGTCAGCGGGATCGTTTCCCAAAGGACGCGCAGGCTCGGCCGCTTCGACTGGTAGCCGAAGACGAGCGAGGTGGCGATGACGACGAGGCAGGAGACGAGCGCCGCGCGCTCCGGCTGCCAGTTGAGCGCGAACAGGCCGTAGATCAGAACGGCGAAGCCGAGGATGAAGTGCCAGCCGCCGCGCACGATCTTCCTGTCCGGGATGTCGGACTTGGCGACGCGCGAGATGCCCAGACGGGCAGCATCGAGATCGGCCTGGATGAACAGTGCCGCGTAGTAGAGCAGCGACGGCAGAAGCGCCGCGAGGACGACCTCGGCATAGGACATCTGCAGGAATTCGGCCATCAGGAAGGCGGCCGCGCCCATGACGGGCGGCATCATCTGGCCGCCGGTCGAGGCCACCGCCTCGATCGCGCCGGCCTTGTGCGCCGGATAGCCGTCGCGCTTGATCATGGGAATGGTGACGATGCCGGTCGCGACTACATTGGCGACGGCCGAACCGGAGATCGAGCCGAACAGCGCCGAAGCAACGACGGCGATCTTCATCGAACCGCCGCGAAAGCGACCCATTCCCAGAAGCGCGGCGTCGGTGAAGAATTTGGAGCCGCCGGTGGCGGCCAGAAGGTTGCCGAACAGGATGAAGGTGACGACGACCGTCGCCGCGATCGACAGCGGCAGGCCGAGAATACCGTTCGAATCGAGCGCCATGTAACCGGCAAGCCGTTCCCAGGATTGCGGCCGGCCGGCAAGGCGGCCGGGGAAGAGATCGCCGAACAGGCCGTAGAACAGGAAGACGGCGATGATGATCACCAGCGCCCAGCCGGCAGCGCGGCGCACGGCCTCCAGCAGAAGCAGAATGATGATGATGCCGGGAACGTAGGCCTGCGGCGGACCGGCGAAGATCAGGTTGACGATCGCCGAATAGTTCCAGGTGACATAGGCGAGCGCGGCAAAGGACAGGACGGCCGCGATGCAGTCGTACCAAGGCACGACCACGCGCTCGCTGTCACGCTTTGCCGGCAGCATCAGGAAGGCGATCGGGAGGGCGAGCGCCAGGATCGCCGACATGAATTGCTGCGGATAGAACGCGATCCCCATCGTGCGCGGCAGGGCCAGCGCCCAGGCGATGGCAAGGGCCGTCAGCGCCACGGCGAGCAAGCCCGACAAGGGCCGCCAGACGGATTCGGGCAGGCTGGCTCGCGAGCCGTTCTCGATGTCAGAATTCATCACGCACACTCAAATCGGTGGATCGGGCGCTCTTCGCCGAGGCAGGCTGGGCCGGGCGCACGTGGCGCCCGGCCGGTCGGGACTATTCCTGCCAGATTCCGGCTTCTTTGTAGAAGCGAATCGCGCCCGGATGGAACTCCGACACGCCGATGTCGCTCGCCATGTCGGCAGGATCGAAGGCGTTGAAGGGCGGGAAGGTCTGCGCCATCGCTTCCTTGCTCTCGTAGATGGCCTTGGTCATCTGGTAGACCGTTTCCTCGTCGACGCCGGCATGGGTGAAGATCACCTGCGGATAGGCGAAGTAGGTCGAGGTCTCCTCGACGCCCGGCGCGTTCGGGCCCGGTTCCATGGTGGCGAAGAAGCCGACCGGCCAGTGCTCGCGGATGGTCGCGAGGTTTTCCTCGGTCTCCTCGATCGGCAGCGCGCGCAGGCCGCCGACGGCCGCATCCGCCTCACGCACCTTGCCGGCGCCATGAGCGAAGATGAAGCCGACCGCGTCGCCGGCGATGAACGCATCCGCGCCGCCGACCACGCTCGGCACCTGCACCGGCTGCATGTCGGCGCGGGTCATGCCCGCCGTCGCATACATCGCGTCGAGCTGCGGCAGGATGGTGTTCTGCGCCGTGTAGCCATCGACCATCGGCTGGCCGCGCAGATCTTCGATCGAGCGAATGTCGCTATCGGCGCGCACGAAGATCGCCTCGACCAGCGGCATGACGTGGCCGACGATTCGCAGGTCCGGGTTGACGGAGCCAGTGAACCATTCCTTGCCCTCGAGCGCGTAGTTCACTTCCTGAAGGTTGGCGGCGCCGAACTCGATGCCACCGGAGGCGACGAACGGAATGTACTGGTTCGGGCTCGTCGCCGGCTGGATCGTCGCGTTGATGCCGGCCTGATTGGCGGCATTGGCGACGGCCGTGCCGATATTGTGGAAGATCGAGCCTGGGTTCGACGTCGCGATGCCGACGGCCTGCGCCGAGGCCTGACCGCCGGTGACGAGAGCGGCCGCAATGACGGCCGAGGCGAGAACGTATTTCATCGGTTTCCTCCGGTTTCTACCTCCGTACCGCCACCTCAAGACGATACAAAATCCCATAAAGAGAGATTTTGTGCGATTATGCACTTGCGTTTGTGCCGATGACAAGGCCATTTTTACCCTTGGGGCAAGACAGGCTGCGGCAATGACGGGACCGGTGCGTTTCGTCGTTGCCGCTCCGTCCCCGGCGAGTTTGCGAAGCGACGAAAGGGTGGAGACGATGGACGGTCAGGAACGCGGCGTTGCAGCGCAAACGGGGGCCGAAAGCCTTCTTCTCGGATTGAAGGCGAGCGGCATCGACTATCTGTTCGCCAATGCCGGCACCGATTTTCCGCCGATCATCGAGGCTTTCGCGACCCTCGACCCGCAATCCGTGCCGGTTCCGGTAACCGTGCCGCACGAGACCGCGAGCGTCGGCATGGCGCATGGCTACTACCTCGTCACCGGCCGCATGCAGGCGACGATGGTCCATGTCAATGTCGGCCTCGCCAATTCGGTCATGGGCGTCATCAACGCTGCGAGCGACAACATCCCCGTCATGGTCCTGTCCGGCCGCACGCCGATCACCGAGCGCGGCCGCAAGGGCGCGCGGATGACGCCGATCCAGTACGGACAGGAGATGTACGACCAGTCCTCGCTCGTCGCCGACACCGTCAAGTTCCACTACGAGATGCGCTATCCCGAGCAGGGCGAAATCCTCGCCCAGCGAGCCGCCGTGCTGGCGCGGTCCGAGCCCTGCGGGCCGGTCTATGTCAGCCTGCCGCGCGAACCTTTGACCGAGCACGTTCCAGAAACCGTTGGCCGCGCGACCTCCGCGCAGGCCGTCTCAACCCGCGCCTTCCCCGACCCCGAAGCGATCGCGAAGGCGGCCGACTGGCTCACGGCGGCGAAGCACCCGGTCGTTCTTTGCCAGCGCGGCGACACGGAAGGTCGCGTCGGTACGGCCCTCGCCCGCCTCGCAGCCGATTTCGCGGTCGGCGTGTGCGAACCCTTCGCGATCCGCAACGTCATGGCGAGCGCCGACCCGATGTTCCTCGGCAACGACCCGAAGGCGGCGCTCGAAGACGCCGATTTCGTCCTCGTCGTCGACAGCGGCGTGCCGTGGATCGAGGCCGTCCACCGGCCCGATGCCAGCGTGAAGATCGTCCAGATGGGCGCCGACCCGCAATTCGAGCGCATGCCGATCCGCGGCTACCAGGCCGCTCTCGCCATCACATCCGACCCCGCCGCCGGGCTCGAAGCGCTGCATGCGGCACTCGCCAGTCGACAACTCGAAATCGGCGCCCGCCGCGACGCGATCGCGGCCCGCTCGTCGGACCGCCGCCGCGCCATGGCCGATGCCATCGAATCCGGCAAAGCCTCGCCGATGGGCGCCGAATGGCTGTCGAAATGCGTCTCCGACATTCTCGGTGACGAGGGCGTCGTCTTTTCCGAACTCGGCATCGTGCCCGGCGCCATCGACGCGAAGGGCCCGAACCGCGTCTTCTGCAACCCGCATTCGGGCGGCCTCGGCTGGGCGCTTCCCGCCGCGCTCGGCGCGCAGCTTGCCGACCGCGACCGTCTCGTCGTCGCCTGCGTCGGCGACGGCTCCTACATGTTCGCCAACCCCACGGCCTGCCACCAGATCGCCGAAGCGCTCGACCTGCCGCTTTTGACGATCGTCAAGAACAACGGCATGTGGAACGCGGTGCGCCGCTCCGTCGTCAATGCCTACCCGCAGGGCGCGGCCGCCAAGGCCAACCGGATGCCGCTGACCTCGCTGGAACCGGCGCCCGACTACACCATGCTCGCCGCCGCCAACCGCGCCCATGTCGAGCGCGTCGATCACGGCGCCGACCTTCCCGCCGCGTTCCAACGCGCCTTGAAAGTCATCCGCGAGGAAAATCGGCAGGCGATGATCGAAGTACGCGTCGCGATCTCGGATCGCTATTAGCGTGATCCGGATGGCGCCTGCCGCCACCCTCTACCTTGCCAGATAGGCCGGCAGCCACAGGCTGATCTGCGGGAAGATGATGAGCAGCAGCAGCGCCGTCAGTTGCAGCAGCACGAACGGGATGATGCCGCGATAGATGGTGCCGATCGAGACGTCGGGCGCTACGCCGCGCAGGTAGAACAGGGCGTAGCCGAAGGGCGGCGTCAAGAACGAGGTCTGCATGTTGACCGCAAGCGCGATGGCGAACCATGCCAACACCTGGCTTTGCGGCATCCCGAAATCGAGGCTTGCCACGACCGGCGCAACGAGCGGCACCACGACGAGCGCGATCTCCACCCAGTCGAGGAAGAAGCCCAGGATGAACACCAGCGCCATGATGACGAACAGCACGAAATAGGGCCCGGTGCCGAGGGCGTCGAAGGCGTGGATTACCATCTCGTCACCGCCGAGCCGACGGAAGATGACCGAAAAGATGGTCGCGCCGATCATCACGAAGATGATCATGGCGGTGGTCTTGGTGGTGTCGCGCAGCGAGGTTCGCAATGTCGCGAAATCGAGCCGGCGCGAGATCAGCGCCAGCAGGAGCGCACCGGCCGCGCCGATCGCGGCGGCTTCGGTCGGCGTCGCGATGCCGGCGATGATGGTGCCCAGCACCGCTGCAATCAGCAGGACGGGCGCCAGGAGGTCGCGTGCGAGCTGGATTGCGGCCGCGCCGCGGCTTGCTGCCCGTTCGGGCTCGCCCGCCGGCATGCGGTGCGGCTGGAAGAAGGCGATCGCGATCAGGTAGACGAAATAGAGCCCTGCGAGCATCAATCCCGGCCCGATCGCGCCCATGAACAGGTCGCCGACCGAAATGCGCAACTGGTCGCCGAGCACGATCAGCATGATCGAGGGCGGGATGAGGATGCCGAGCGTGCCGGATGCAGCGATGAGGCCGGTCGAGATCTTCGGATCGTAGCGCGCCTGCTGCATCGCCGGCAGCGCCATCATGCCCATCAGCACCACCGAGGCACCGATGATGCCGGTCGATGCGGCCATCACCACGCCGATGATGGCGACGGCGAAGGCGTATCCGCCCGGCAACCGCCCGAACAGGGCGGCGAGCGACTTCAAGAGCCGCTCGGCGACGCCCGAGCGCTCCAGCATCAGTCCCATGAAGACGAAGAGCGGGATCGCGATCAGGAGCCAGTTGGTCAGGATGCCCGAATAGATGCGCGAGACGCCGGTCGACAGAAACAGCATCGGCACGCCGGCCAAAACGGCGAAGAGGATGCCGATGCCCGACAGGACGAAGGCGACCGGATAGCCCGAGAAGATGCCGAGCACGAGCCCGGCCAGCATGGCCATCGGCCAGAGATATTCGCTCATCGGATTTCCGTTTCGCCGGCCGCGGGGGCCGCAATGATGTCACGCAGCGTCTGGACCGCACGCGCGAGGGCGGCGATGCCCAGAAGGGCGAAGCCGATCGGAATGATGGACTTGATCAGCCATCGATCCATCAGTCCGCCATAGGTCGAGCCCTCGCCCGAATTGAACGACGTCAGCGCGAAGCTCCAGCCATACCAGAAGATGATCGCGCAAAAGGGCAGCAGGAACACGAGATCGCCGAACAGGCGCAGGCCGAGCTGCACCTTCTTCGGCAGGCCGGCAGAGAACACGTCGACGCACACATGCTGGTTGTCGCGAAAGGCATAGACGCCGCCGAACACCGACAGAATGGCGAAGATGTACCATTGCAGGTCGGTCAGCGTGTTGACCGTGATGCCACGCCCGAGGACCGGGATCGCCTCGCCCCATTGCCAGAACGCGTTCCAGCCGATCTTGGCGGCAAGCACGGTCAGGCACACGGAGACGATCAGCGGCAGGACCAGCCAGCCCACCAGCTTTCCCGGCAGGACGAGCGCGTCGAAGAGCGCGTTGATCAGCCTGGTCATGTCGCCTCCTCGCATCGTCGCCAACCGGCGGGCCTATCCATCGAGCGCTTTTCGTGCGTTTGCAAGCGGCGGCCCGGCTTCGTGCCGGGCCGCGCGCATGATCAGCGCGGCAGCGCCTGAAGCTCGGCCCAGCGGGCGGTGCGTTCGATGTAGGCGGTCAGCGAATCGTAGGCCTCCTTGAAGATCGGGTCCTTCGCCGCTTCCTCCTGCATCACCTCGTTGGCGGCGTCGCGCATTGCGGCCAGCACCTCGTCGGGGAAGCGCTTGATCTCGACGCCGGCCGCCTCGATCTCCTCGACCGCCTCGATCTGGGCGTTGAGCTGATCGGCCATGTTTTCGGTGATGTTCGCCTTGCAGGCCTCGACCATGATCGTCTGCTGTTCCGGCGTGAAGCCGTTCCAGACATCCATGTTGATGATGATCGAGTCCCAGCTCGAAGGCTGGTGCCAGCCAGGGAAATAGTAGCTCTTGACGATGTTCTGGAAGCCGAAGCCTTTATCGAGCTGCGGAGCCGAGAATTCCGCCGCATCGATGCGCCCGGTCTCGAGCGAGACGTAGATCTCGCCGGCCGGCACGAGCTGCGTGTTGGCGCCCAGCTTGGCCAGCGCCTGCCCGCCGAGGCCGGCGATGCGCATGTTGAGGCCGCGCAGATCCTCGACCGTGTTGATGTCCTTGGAGAACCAGCCGCCGGCTTCCGGCACGACGAGATGGCAAGGAATGACCTTCACGCCATGCGCGTCATAGGCCTTCTGGATGATCTCCACGCCGCCGCCCTCGAACATCCAGCCGAGCGCGATTTCCGGCGTCGGGCCGAACGGCATCGAGCCGACCAGATTGGCGACCGGGATGGACTCGGCCCAATAGCCGATCCAGTCGAAGCCCATCGGAATGGCGCCGCTCGACACCGCGCCGAACACCTCGAAGGGCGGCACGAAATCGCCGGCGCCATGGACCTTGATGTCGATCTCGCCGGCCGTCATCAGACGGACCTTTTCGGCCCAGTTGACCGGGCTCGGCCCGATCGACGGGACGTTCAGCCCGAACACGCTTTGCAGATCGAAGCTCTCAGCCATCGCGTGACTGGAGAATACAACGGATGCAGCCAGCGCGGCTGCGGCGATGCAACGTTTCATCAAGACCTCCCTTGGACCGCGCCAGCGCGGACATCGAAGCCGGGAATGGGCCGACGATCGACCCAGCCTCCTCCCGGCGCCCGATCGCAATCTTGCAAATTCTCATGCTTGGCTCAACCAAAAAATTCGCTATAGTCAAACGAATTTGTAATTGACGAATTTTGGAGGAAGCGTGCGAGGCATCGAGGGAGAGGTCGCCGTCGTCACAGGCGCGGCGCAGGGAAACGGGCTGGCGATCGCGCAAGGTCTCGCCAAGGCCGGCGCCCGCGTCGCGATCTGTGACGTCAACGGCGCATCGGCGCGGGCAGCCGCGGCCAGCATCAACGAGGCCGGCGGCACCGCCTTCGCGGCCGAGATAGACGTCGTCGACCGTGACCAGGTCAAGCGCTTCGCGCTCGACGTCGAGGCACATCTCGGCCGGGCCGCGATCCTCGTCAACAATGCCGGCATCATCCGTCGCACGCCGATCGACGATGCCGGCTTCGACGACGACTGGGACGCGATCTTCAAGGTCAATGTCGACGGCATCCGCAACATGGTGCGTGCGTTCCTGCCGCAATTGCGCGCGACGCAGGGGCGGATCGTCAATCTGGGCTCGATCATGTCTGTCTCGGCGGGACCCGGCCTCGGCGCCTATGCCGCCAGCAAGGGTGCCGTGCTGCAGTTCACCCGCGCGCTCGCGCACGACCTCGCCCCGCAGGGCGTGCGCGTCAACGCCATCGCTCCCGGCGTCATCGCGACGCCGATGACCAAGGTCACGCGCGAGACACCCGAGGCGATCGGCCGCTTCATGGCGCACACGCCACTCGGCCGCGTCGGCGAGCCGGAGGAACTGGTCGGCCCGGTCCTCTTCCTCGCCTCGCATCTTTCCACCTACGTCACCGGCACCCTCCTGCCGGTCGATGGCGGCTATCTGGCCGCGTGAACGGCACCGACAAGGACTGACAGACCATGCAGATGAAACAGCATTCCTGCGACGTGCTCGTGGTGGGCTCGGGCGCCGGCGGACTTGCGACGGCGGTGTCGGCCGCACATCGCCGGCTCGACGTCCTCGTCGTCGAGAAGGAGCCGGTCTTCGGCGGCACCACGGCGCGCTCGGGCGGCTGGATGTGGATACCGTGCAACGCCCCCGCAAAGCGCGCAGGCGTGCCCGATTCCATCGACCAGGCGCGCGAATACATGCGTCACGAGACCGGCGCGCATTATGACGAACGCCGCGTCGAGGCGTTTCTCGACGCCGGACCAAAAGCCGTCGATTTCTACGAACAGAACACCGCGCTTCAGTTCGATCTCGGGCCGACCTTCGCCGACTACCACCCCGATGCGCCGGGCGGCGTCGACGGCGGACGGTCGATCGTCGCACGCCCGTTCGACGGACGCGAACTCGGCCCCGAGATCAAGCGCCTGCGCCCGCCGCTCGCCGAGATCACCTTTCTCGGCATGATGATCGGTTCGGGCAAGGAACTGCTGCATTTCTTCAACGTCACCCGCTCGCCCGTCTCAGCCTTCTATGTCGGCAAGCTGTTCCTGAAGTTCCTGCGCGACATGGCCTTTCACGGCCGGCCGATGCGGCTGATGAACGGCAATGCGCTGGTCGCGCGGCTGGCCCGTTCGTGCTTCGACCGCAACGTTCCGATCTGGACGCGCGCGCCGGTTCGCGAGCTGAAGAAGGACGAGACCGGCCGCATCACCGGGGCGATCGTCGAGACGGTGCAGGGGCCGGTCGAGATCGTCGCGCGCAAGGGCGTCGTCCTTGCCGCGGGCGGCTTTCCGCAGGACCCGGTGCGCCGCAAGGCGATGTTCCCGCACGCGCCTTCCGGCTACGAGCACGCCTCGCCCGCCCCTCCCGGCAACACCGGCGACGGGTTGCGGCTCGGCGAAGCCGTCGGCGCCACGGTCGCCGACGATCTGCCGAATGCGGCCGCCTGGGTTCCGATCTCGCGGCCGGTCCGCGCCGACGGCACGCTCGGCACGTTCCCGCATTTCGTCGACCGTTCCAAGCCCGGCGTCATCGCCGTAACGCGCTCGGGACGCCGCTTCGTCAACGAGGCGAATTCCTACCACGATTTCTGCCAGGCGATGGCCGCGCGCTGCCGTGAGGAAGAGACCGAGACCTGTGCCTTCTTCATCGCCGACCACCGGGTCCTGCGCAAATACGGCCTCGGCTACGTCAAGCCGGCGCCGGTGCCGTTCCGCCGGCACGTCAAGTCGGGCTATCTGTTCGAGGGCAGGACGCTGGAGGAGCTGGCCGGCAGGATCGGCGTCGATCCGCAGGGCCTGCGGCGTACCGTCGAAACCTTCAACGATCATGCAAGGCGCGGCGACGATCCGCAATTCGGCAAGGGCTCGACCTCCTACAACCGCTCGCTCGGCGACCCCGAGCACAAGCCCAACCCTTGCGTCGCCCCGATCGAGGACGGGCCTTTCTATGCGGTCAAGCTGGTGATCGGCGATCTCGGCACCTTCGCCGGACTGCGCTGCAACGAGAATGCGCAGGTCCTGAACGGCGACGGGCGCCCGATCCCGGGCCTCTATTCCGTCGGCAATGATGCGGCGAGCATCATGGGCGGCAACTATCCGGGCGGCGGCATCACGCTCGGCCCCGCCGTCACCTTCGGCTACATCGCCGCGCGGCACCTGGCCGGCGGCAACGACTGATGATCAGCCGGCGTCCAGGCGATAGCCCAGCTCGCTCGACAGGCGGCTGGTGAAGTCGAGCAGGCCCGTCACGGCCGGGCCATCGGCGGCAAGGTCGATCATGGCGGTCGGCCCGATCGCGGTCAGGGCGAGTTGCATCTGGCCGGTATGGTCGAAGACGGGGGCGGCGACCGCACTGACGCCCGGGATCGGCAGATCGCGCGTGACCTCGAAGCCGCGCGCCCTGACCGCAGCGACCTCGTCCCAGTATTGCATCTCGTCGAATTCGAACGGTCCGCGCTCGAGCAACGTGCGGTCCGAGCGTTCGAGGCGGATCATCGGCTGCGTCACCGCCGGCGGCAGGTAGGCGGCGAACACCCGGCCCGTCGCCGTCGCGGTCATCAGGAAGATGTTGCCTACCTGAACGTTCGCATGGATGCGCGCGGAGGATTCCTGGACGTAGACGATGGTCGGCCCATGCAGGCCCCAGACCGTGATGGCGATCATCAGTTGCAGGCGGTCGGCTAGATCGGCGACGCGGCGCACCGTCTCGCGATAGGCGTTCTGGTTGCGCAGCCGCGTCAGCCCCAGATGCAGCGCGAAGGAGCCGAGCTGGTAATGCCCCGCCTCGGTCTGCTCGACCATGCCCATCTTGCGGAAGGAGACGAGATAGGGATGGAGCTGGGCGGCCGCCATTCCCGTCCGTTCGGCGAGATCGCGCAGCTTTACCGGCCCTTGCGCGCTGGCGAGCGCATCAAGGATCACCCCGCCCGTGTCGATCGACTGGACGCCGCGCGATCCGCTCTTCTTTTCCGTCACTGACATGGATGTTCCGAACCCTTTGATCCGAGGTAGCGCAGGGCGGCGGCAATCTCAACCGGATGTCAGGTCAGGGCCGGCCGAACCCGCCGATCGGCAGCTCGGTCGTGTCCTTGACGGCTTCGAGAACGAAGCTCGACCGCGTGTCCTGCACGCCCGGCAGGCGCAGGAGCACGGTCTGCGTCAAATGCGAATAGGCGTCGAGGTCGCGCGCGACGACGCGCAGGAGAAAGTCGTACTGCCCGGCAATGACGAAGCAGCCGGTGATCGCCGGCTCGCGCGCCACCGCCGCCTTGAAGCGCTCGACGATCGCCTCGCCTGCCACCTGCGGCACCTTCACCTCGACATAGGCCGTCAGCCCGACGCCCAGCTTGCGTTCGTCCAGAAGCGCGACATAGCGCCGGATCAGCCCCGCTGCCTCCAACTGCTTCACCCGCCGCAGGCAGGGGCTTGCCGACATGCCGACCCTTTCCGCCAGCGCGACGTTGGAGAGGCTGCCATCGCGCTGGAGCTCGGCCAGTATCCGACGGTCGGACGCGGACAATTCGGTCATTTTCAGGCTCATGTTGTCACTATTGCGTAATTTTCTGACCCGCACCTTGCCATATACACAGCAACGAAACAGGAAATGCACTTTCGGCCGTCCTATCCTGCTGCAAACAGGAGGAGCCGGCAATGACCGTCATCATCAATGGACAGGACCTGACCCTTACGGACATCCGCGCCGTTGCGCTCGGCGCCAAAGTGGTACTGACCGACGATCCCGCGATCCTCGCCCGCATCGAGAAATCGCGCCAAGTCATCGCCGGCGGTGTCGAGCGGGGCGAGCAGATCTATGGCGTCACGACGCTCTTCGGGGGCATGGCCGACCAGTATGTCGGCCCCGATCTTTTGGCAGACGTTCAGCGCATCGCCGTCTGGCAGCATAAGAGCACGACCGGCCCGCGCCTTCCTGCCGAGGACGTTCGCGCCGCGATGCTGCTGCGCGCCAACTCCTTCGTGAAGGGCGCGTCGGGCGTGCGCCGCGAGATCATCGAGCGCTACATCGCCTTTCTCAACGCCGGCGCGCATCCACATGTCCACCAGCGCGGCTCCATCGGCGCGTCGGGCGACCTCGTGCCGCTCTCCTATATCGGCGGCGCGGTGATCGGCCTCGACCCCGCCTTTCTCGTCGACATCGGTGGCGAGACGCTCGACGCCCATTCGGCGCTTTCCCGCATCGGCCTCGAGCCGCTCACCCTCCAGCCGAAGGAGGGACTGGCGCTCAACAACGGCACCGGCGCCTGCACCGGCGTCGCGGCCAACGCCACGGCGCGCTCGCTCGATCTCGCCTCGCTCGCGCTCGGCATCCACGCGCTTTATGCACAGGCGATGCTGTCGACCGACCAGAGCTTCGATCCGTTCATCCACGCGATGAAGCCGCATCCCGGCCAGGTCTGGGTGGCGCAGCAGATGGGCCGTCTGGTCGCCGGCTCGAAGGTCATCCGCTCGGAAGCGGCGGGCGGGCGCAGCCACCGCATGGGCAAGTTGATCCAGGATCGCTATTCGCTGCGCTGCCTGCCGCAATATCTCGGCCCGGTCGTCGATGGCATCGCGACCGCCGCGCGCCAGATCGAGACCGAAGCGAACTGCGCCAACGACAACCCGCTGATCAACCCCGACACCGCCGAAATCTTCCACACCGGCAATTTCCTCGCCCAATATACCGGCGTCGCCATGGACGGTCTGCGCTACCATGTCGGCCTCATCGCCAAGCATATCGACGCGCAGATCGCGCTTTTGATGACGCCGGAATTCTCCTACGGCCTCAATCCCTCTCTCGTCGGAAACATGGAAGCCGGCATCAATGTCGGGCTGAAGTCGCTGCAGATCGGCGGCAATTCGATGATGCCGCTGATGAGCTTCTACGGCCAGTCCATCGTCGACCGCTTCCCGACCCATGCCGAGCAGTTCAACCAGAACGTCAACAGCCAGGCGATGAACTCTGCCAACCTCGCCCGCGAGACCATCGACGTGCTGGAGCACTATCTGGCGGCCGCACTGATGATCGGCGTGCAGGCCGTGGAGCTTCGCGCCAAGCTCGTTGCCGACAGCTATGACGCGCGCACGATCCTGTCCGAGGCGACCAGACCGCTTTACGAGGCGGCGCGGCGGGCGGCGGGCGGCGCGCCCGATCCGGCTCGCCCGCTTCACTGGGACGATCTCGACGGCTTCATCCAGCCCAAGGTCGAGGGCATCCTGGCCGACATCGCCACCGGCGGCGCGACCATGCGCGCGGTGGGCGACGTCCGCGCCGGCTGGGCCGATCTCTGAGAGACCATGTTACCGCGCGGACACGAATGCAGAATGACTGCGCAAGCCTGCTCATTCAAAGTTGACACCAACAGTCAACAATTATAGCTGGACGTGATTGATCGTCCTACCCAGCCACCCGGCAAGGCACGCGGCGAATTTTTTGCTCGAGTGTATTTTTCCGGGGGACGGGATGAAGGCGCGTTTGATCGCGGCCGCGAGTGCGGCATTGGTATTGGGGTCGGGCGCGCAGGCGCAGGACACGACGGTTCTCGAAACGCTCGTCGTCGAAGGCGGCGATGCCCAGCAGAGCGGCGGTCCGAAGGGCGCCACGATCGCGCAGGACTCGTCGTCCGCGACGAAGACCGGCACCCCGATCATCGAGACGCCGCGCTCGGTCAACGTCATCACCGAACAGCGCATTGCCGACCAGGGCATGCAGTCCGTCCAGGACGCGCTGATGTATACGCCCGGCGTCTTCGGCGCGACATTCGGCTATGACACGCGCGGCGACTGGGCCTATGTGCGCGGCGTCTCGCCGGTCCAGTATCGCGACGGGCTGCAGGAGATTTTCGGCTTCTACAACAATGTCCGCCCGCACCCTTACGCGCTGGAGCGCGTCGACATCGTCAAGGGTCCAGCCTCCACGCTTTACGGCCAGAGTTCCATCGGCGGCATCGTCAATTTGACGAGCAAGATGCCCAAGGCGGAGACGAGCCGCGAGGCCTTCGTCGAATACGGCACGCACAACCGCAAGCAGGTCGGGGTCGACATGACCGGCGCGCTCGATGCGAATGGGGAGTTCCTCTACCGCTTCGTCGGCGCCTTCCGCGATAGCGACACGCAGGTCGACTATGTCGACGACAATTCCTACCTCTTCGCTCCGTCCTTCACCTGGGCGCCGAGCGACGACACCAGCCTGACGGTTCTCCTCAACGCGCAGCGCAACGAATCCGGAACCTCGACGCAGTTCCTGCCGTGGCAGGGCACCATCTTCCCGGCGCCGAACGGCCAGATCGACGATAGCGTGTTCCTGTCCGAACCCGGCTTCGACCGCTACGACACCGAGCAGACGGCCGTCACCGCGATCTTCGACCACCGCTTCAACGAGGTCTGGTCGATGAGCGCCCGCGCGCGCTATTCGGACAGCAATGCCGACTATCGCTCGATGTATCCGGCCTTCCCGCCGACCATCAATCCGGACGGGCGTACGATCGACCGCGTCGTCTATGTGGCGGATTCGGACGTGCAGGCCTTCACCGGCGACGTGCGCTTCAACGCCAACACGTTCACCGGCGCGCTGGAGCACAAGATCGCCTTCGGCGTCGACCAGCAATATGTCAATCTCGGCACGGCAAGCTATTACGGCGCGGCGTCTCCGATCGATCTCTACGAGCCCGTCTACGGCAACATTCCCGTCATTCCGGGCCTGTCGCCGCGCACCGTCACCAACACGCGCCAGACCGGCTTCTACGTCAGCGATCAGGTGCGCCTCGACAATTGGTTCGTCTCGGGCGGCCTGCGCTACGACATCGCGCGCGACGGGGCCGGCGACACCGACAATGTCCTGTCGAAGGATGTCGGCCTGCTCTACGCCTTCGACAACGGCATTTCGCCTTATGTCAGCTATTCCGAATCCTTCCTGCCGACCGCCGGAACCGACGTCTCGGGCACACCCTTCCGTCCTCTCAGGGGCAAGCAGGTCGAGGCCGGCATCAAGTATCAGCCGGTGGGCACGCCTTCGATCTTCACCGCTTCCGTCTTCCATATCGAAGAGAACGGCCGTCTCGTCGGAGATCCCACGAATCCGGGCTTCCAGGCGCAGCTTGGCGACGTGACGATCAGGGGCTTCGAGCTCGAGGCGCAGACGCTGATCAATTCGGAGTTCGAACTTCTCGCCGGCTATTCCTATCTCGACACCGAGACCTCGGCCGGCTTCCGCCTCGCCAGCGTCCCGACGCATCAGGCGAGCGCATGGGGCACCTGGCGTCCCGGCGGCGAATGGGAAGGCTTCAAGGCCGGCGCGGGCGTGCGCTATGTCGGCACCAGCTATGATGGCGTCGACACGATCGAAACGCCCGACTATGTCCTGGCCGACGCCATGATCGGCTTCGAGGCCGAAAACTGGGACGTCACGCTCAACGCGCGCAACCTGTTCGACAAGAAGCACGTCACCACCTGCCTCGCGCGCGGCGACTGCTTCTACGGCGAGCGCCGCACCGTCGCCCTCAAGCTCACCTCGAAGTTCTAGGGGCGGGCATGGGCGTCGCGCTCGACAGGGCTGAAGCCGAGACCGCGTTCATCGACGCGGTCCGGACGGCCATGCCGGGCATCGACGCCGAATTTTCCGAAACGCCTTCGGGCTGGCTCGGCGCGGGCGATGACGGCAGTGTCGTCGCGCGCCTCCACGGCGAGATCGCCTCGGCCTATGCGCCCGCCGGCCGCGCCTACCATGCGGTGCGGAGCTGGTCGATGCTGGTCTGGCAGCCCGCCATGGCCGGCATCATGGCCGTGCACGGCCAGAACATCGCGCTGCCTATCGACCGCATGGGCCAGTGCGTCGCCGATGGCGGGGTCTACGGTTTTCGCTTGGCCCCGGGCGAGAGCCTGCGCACCGACCTTGCCGGGATGATCGAGCTGACCGCAGTCCGCATCCGCGCCATCGCCGACCATCTCTACGCCGAACTCTGCGCCATTTCGCCGGTCAAGGAGAAGATCGCCTTCCGGCTTCTGGCCGACCGCATCCTCGGCACGCTTGTCCATCTCCACGCGCACGAGCCGCATCTCGACGTCTGCGCCCATGCCGATCGCTGGCTCGACGCCGCCGGCCTTTCGGGCATGAGCGCGCTTGCCGACGTGCGGCTGGAGAGCGGCGCGCTCCATCCCGTCCTCGACCGCAAGCAGTGCTGCCTTCACTATCTGTGCGAGTCCGGCGCGCTTTGCCAATCCTGTCCCAAACAGCCCCGCGCGCTTCGCATGGAGCGGATGCAGGCCTATTGGAGCGCCCATGCTTGATCTCACCGACATCGAGATGCGTCACGGCGCGCGCACGGTCCTGTCCGTGCCCGAACTCTCCCTCTCCGGCAGCGCCTTCACCGCCATCATCGGCCATAACGGCTCGGGCAAGTCGACGCTGATGAGCCTGATGGCGCGACAGCAGAAGCCGAGCTCCGGCCGGCTGATCCTCGACGGCGCCGATCTTCACGGAATCTCGCAGCGCGACCTCGCGCGCCGCCTCGCCTTCCTGCCGCAGCAGCTTGCCGATGTGCCCGGCCTCGACGTGCGCGAACTCGTCGGGCTCGGCCGCTACGCCTGGCGGGGCGCGCTCGGCATCTGGAAGGACGAAGACCGCCGGGCCGTCGAGGACGCTCTGGCCGCAACCGACCTGACCTCCTACGCCTCGCGCATGGTCGACCAGCTTTCCGGCGGCGAGCGCCAGCGGGCCTGGATCGCGATGCTGATCGCGCAGCAATCGCCGCTTCTGCTTCTCGACGAGCCCACCTCCGCGCTCGATCTCGTCCACCAATACGGCGTCATGTCACTCCTGCGCGGGCTGAACCGTTCGGCCGGGCGCGGCGTCGTCGTCGTCCTCCACGACGTCAACCTCGCAGCGCGATTCTCCGACCGGGTCATCGCGCTCAAGGACGGCCGCATCGCCTTCGACGGCCCTCCGGCCGAACTCATGTCGGGCGGGCTCCTGAGCGAACTCTACGGCATCGACATCCGCCTCCTGCCGCATCCCGACGACGCCCATCCGATCGCGATCGTGGCCTGATATGCGAGTCATGTTCCGCCGCGCCGTCCTCGCGGCTCTTCTCGTCATGGCGACGCCCGCCTTCGCCCAGACCACGATCACCGACAGCCGCGGCACCCAGACCTTCGCCGAAATCCCGCAGCGCGTCATCGCGCTTTCCTGGGCCGTCGTCGAACAGTTGGTCGAGCTCGACGTCCCGCTCCTCGCGGTCGCCGACCCCGACGGCTACGGCCTCTGGGTCGTCCAGCCCGCGCTCGAGCCCGGGGTCGAGAATGTCGGCCGCCGCGACGAGCCCAATGTCGAGCGCATCGCCGAACTGAAGCCCGATCTCATCGTGATCTCCGACGACCAGGCCGAACTAGCCCCGGTCTTGAAGCGCATCGCCCCGGTGATCCATTTCACGCTTTTCAGCCTCGAGCACGACAATGCCGAGGCGACCCGCACCAGCTATCTCGAACTTGCCCGCCTCTTCGACCGCGAGGACCTCGCCCGCGAGCGCCTCGCCGGGCTGGACGCGCATCTCGCCGCCCTGCGCGGCACGGTCGAGCGCCATTTCGGCGGCGACCTGCCGAAGGTCACCGCGATCAGCCTGATGGACCAGGCGCGGGTGCGGGTCCATGGCGGCAACTCGACGTCGCAGGCCGCGCTTCTCGCTCTCGGTCTCGAACCGGCCTTCCCGCAACCCGCGACGACATGGGGCTTCGTGCAGAAGCGCGTCGAGCAGCTCGGTCCGGTCGAAGAGGGCATAATCTTGAACATCGAGCCCTTCCGGGCGGCCGACCAGCTCTTCCCCTCGCCGCTCTGGCAGGCGATGCCCTTCGTGCGCGGGCACCGTTTCGCCGGCGTCCGGCCGAGCTGGACCTTCGGCGGCGCCTTCTCCATCGGCTACCTCGCCGAGGCCTTCACCGAAGCGCTGCTGACCATCGATCCATGACGAGCCGCATCGCCCTTTGCCTGGCCGCGCTCGTCGCCGCCACGCTGATCCATCTCGGTGTCTCGAGCCCGCTGCCGCTCGCGCAGAAATGGGCGCTCGCGACCAGTGTCGCTCCCGATCTTTTCGAGGAAGTCCGCTTCTACCACTCCGTCCTGCCGCGCCTTGCCATGGCACTTCTGGCCGGCGCCGCGCTCGGGCTTTCCGGCGCCATCATGCAGGAGGCGACGCAGAACCGGCTCGCCTCGCCGATGACGCTTGGCGTCTCGGCCGGCGCCCGCGTCGGGCTTTATGCCGCGACCGTCTTCGTGCCAGGCCTTGCCGCCGCCTATGGCGAATGGTTCGCGCTCGCGGGCGCATCGGCCACCATGGCGCTGGTGCTCGCCATCGCCGGGCGGCAGGGCATCGGCGGCCTGCCGATCGTACTCGCCGGCATGGCGCTGAACCTGCTCCTCTCGGCCGTCGCGGTCATGCTCATCATCATGAACGAGTTCTACGTCCGCCACCTCTTCGTCTGGGGCGCGGGCGACCTCACCCAGATCGACTGGCAGGGCGTCTCGTGGCTCTGGCCGCGCCTTCTCGTGGCGCTGCCCTTCGCGCTGCTCCTCTCCCGCCCGCTGACACTCCTGCGGCTCGGCGAGCAGGGCGCATCGGCACGGGGCGTGCCGATCCTGCAGGTTCTCGGACTGGCTCTCCTCGTCGCGCTCTGGCTGACGGCAAATGTCGTCGCCATCGTCGGCGTCATCGGCTTTGTCGGCCTCATCGCCCCCAACATCGCGCGAATGGCCGGCGCGCGTTCCACGCTCGACCGGCTCCTTTCCAGCATCGCGCTCGGCGCGGCACTGATGGTCGGCACCGACGTCATCGCGCTATACGGCTCCAACTTCACCGCCGACATGATCCCGAGCGGCGCCACCGCCGCCCTCGTCGGTGCGCCTGCACTGATCTGGCTCGCCGCGCGGCAGATGAAGGCGCGCGACCATCTGCGCTTCTTCCTGCCGAAAGGGCGCGAGCGCATGCCCATGCCCGCGCTCGGCCTCCTCGCGCTCCTCGCCGCCGCACTCGTCGCAAGTTCCTTCGCCGTCGCCGTGACTGGCGAGGGCTGGCGGGTCGAATGGCCGAGCGAACTCGTCTTCGCGCTTCGCTGGCCGCGCATCGCCGCCGCCGCCGCCGCCGGCGTCGCCATGGCCATCGCCGGCGTCGTCCTCCAGCGCCTCATTCGCAACCCGCTCGCCAGCCCCGACATCATGGGCATGACGTCCGGCGCCTCGCTCGCGCTCGTCGCCAGCTCGATCCTCGTCGGCGGCTCGATCCACGATGCCAGCGCAGGCATCGCCGTTCTCGGCAGCGCGGCCGTGCTCGCGATCCTCATCCTATTCGGACGGCGAACGGACTATGCGCCCGGCATCATGGCGCTCGCCGGCATCTCGCTCGCCGCCCTTCTCGACGCCATCGTCCAGTTCGTGCTCGCGCGCGGCGGCGAGGAGGCCTTCGCCATCGTCGGCTGGATGTCGGGCTCGACCTATCGCGTCCAGGCGGACGAGGCGCTGCTTCTAGTGCTCGGCGCAGCCGGCTTCCTGGCGATCGGGCTTCTCGCCCGCCGCCCGCTGACGCTCGTCATCGCCGGCGACACACTGGCCGGTTCTCGCGGCCTGTCCGTCCCGCTCGCCCGGCTCGGCATGCTGGTCTTTTCCGCGACGATCACCGCCGCCGTCACCTCGGTCATGGGGCCGATCGCCTTCGTCGGCCTGATCTCGCCGCATCTGGCCTCGCTTCTGGGCGCCCGGCGCGCGGCCGACCAGCTCTTCGCGGCCGCGCTCATCGGCATGTCGCTTTTGACCGTTTCCGACTGGCTCGGCCGCTCGCTGCTCTATCCGGCGCAGCTTCCGGCCGGCACGATCGCGGCGATCATCGGCGGAAGTTACTTCGTCCTGCTTCTGGCACGCCGCCCCCGGACCTGACGGTCCGTCAGATAAATCAACTGTGATTTCGCGCATGCAACGCACACGGCCACAGGTCGTTGGCATCCCGACGCTGCGGTTTCGAATCGCGGCTTTCGAACACATGAAAAGGGAGCCATCATCCATGTCCGATATCACAACCCGCCTTCTCGCCTCGACCGTTCTGGCCGTCGGCCTGATTGCCGGCCCAGCCTTTGCGCAGGACGATGCCAATGGCGACACCGGCACGGAGCAGGTCGAGGGTACCGCGCCGGCTGAGGGCGACGAAGCTGCCGGAACGGGTCCGGTCGAAACCGCCGCCCCGAACGCGCCGGATCAGGAGCCCGCCTTCCCCGAGCAGACCCGCGCCGACCAGCCTGCCGAAATGCCGCAGATCGACGTCCAGACGGTCGCCGAGGACCTGCCGCATCTCTGGGCGATGGAATTCCTGCCGGACGGGCGCATGCTCGTCAGCGCCAAGGACGGCGCGATGCACATCGTCACGCCCGAAGGCGAGGTCGGGCCCGAAATCTCAGGCGTGCCCGAAGTTGCGGCCGCCGGACAGGGTGGCCTGCTCGACGTCATCCTGGCGCCCGACTTCGAAGAATCCAACCGCATCTTCTTCTCCTTCGCCGAGCCGCGCGACGACGGCAACGGCACCTCCGTCGCCTCGGCCACGCTCGTCGCCGATGAAGAGAATGGCGGAGCGCTCGAGGATGTCGAAGTCATCTTCCAGCAGATGCCGAGCTATGACGGCGACAAGCATTTCGGCTCGCGCCTCGAAATCGACACCGACAATGCGCTCTTCATCGCCGTCGGCGAGCGTTCCGACGAGCCGATACGCGACCAGGCGCAGGACCTGGGAAGCGGACTTGGAAAAGTGTTCCGCGTGACGCTGGAAGGCGAACCCTTCGAGGGCAATCCCTTCATCGACGAAGACGGCGCGCAGCCCGAGATCTTTTCGTACGGGCACCGCAACATCCAGTCGGCCACGCTGGACGGCGAAGGACGGCTTTGGACTGTCGAGCACGGCCCGCGCGGTGGTGACGAGCTCAACAGGCCCGAAGCCGGCCTCAACTATGGCTGGCCCACGATCACCTACGGCATTGCCTATGGCGGTCAGGAAATCGGTGAAGGCATCACCCAGATGGATGGCATGGAACAGCCCGTCTATTACTGGGACCCCTCGCCCGCTCCCTCGGGCATGGACTACTACGAGGGTGAGGAATTTCCCGAATGGGAAGGCGCCTTCCTGATCGGCGGGCTCGTTTCCCAGGGGCTGATCGTTCTTCGGATGGATGGCGACATGGTCGCTTCGGAAGAACGCATCGCACTCGATGCACGCATCCGCGACGTCCGCGTCGGTCCCGACGGTGCCGTCTATGCGGTGACGGAAGACCGTGACGGCGGTTCGTCGACCATCCTGCGCCTTGCACGCGCACAGGATTGACCATCGTCGGACACGACGAATTGACGGGCGGCGCTTTTGCGCCGCCCTTTCTTTTGCGGAACGGCCAATGCGACCGGACGTTGATCTCTTTGAACAAGGAGCCGAACCATGTTTGAATCCTTCGAATGGTCCTTCGTCACCGTCCTCGCCCCGATCGTCCTGGCCGCCGCCATCGCCTATGCGCTCTTGACCCGGCGTCGGCTAACGCGGTCCGAGCGCGACGCGCAGGTTCGCGGAACGCATGAGCAGTATCGCGACGAGACCGACGACCGTCCTTAGAACGATTCCAACTTGATGATTTCAGTCAGGTTTGCATTGACAAGCGGCGGGTGAATGCTTTTGTAAAGCGAAGCGGCCGGTTCATGGCCGCGTGGCGAAGTCCGGGCCTTGAACCCGGGTGGAGCGTTCCGGCATCCCGTTTTTCAGTCGCGGATGCTTGCGCACCTCCCGGTCCGGACAAGCCGGTCACTAGTCAGGGTCGTGTTCGCAATGCTTGTCTGTAGCTGCAACATCATCACGCTCAAGGAGATCGAGGCGGCCATCGGCTCGCTTCTGGATGCCGATCCGTGGCAGCTCATCGTTCCTGCCAAGGTCTATCACTCGCTCCAGCAGCGCGGTCGCTGCTGCGGATGCTTCCCCAACGTCGTCGAGACGATCATCCGTGTCACCGAGGAATATCATCGCCGATCGGTAGACAGCGGCGACGAGGTCGTTACATATCTGGACCGCGTGCGCGGTCTGCGCGATCAATTCGGGAGCATGAGCCATGAAGGGCGAACCAAGGATCATCGAGCGGCTTAACGAAGCCCTCTTTCTGGAACTCGGCGCGGTAAACCAGTACTGGCTGCACTACCGCCTCCTCGACGACTGGGGCTACGGCAAGCTCGCCAAAAAGGAGCGTGCCGAATCCATCGAGGAAATGCACCACGCCGACAGGATCATCGAGCGCATCATCTTCCTCGAGGGCCATCCGAACCTCCAGAAGGTCGGCGCCCTGCGCATCGGCCAGAACGTCAAGGAAGTGCTCGAGGCCGACCTCGCCGGCGAATACGACGCCCGCACTTCCTACAAGAAGTCGCGCGAGATCTGCCAGGAGATGGGCGACTACGTCACCATGAAGCTGTTCGAGGAACTGCTCACGGACGAGGAAGGTCACATCGACTTCCTCGAAACCCAGATCGAACTGCTCGAAAAGCTCGGCGACGAGAAATACGGCCAGCTCAATGCCGAGCCGGCCAACGACGCCGAATAGAGACGGCCCGAAACTATTCTGACAAGGGGCGGTCCAATCGGGCCGCCCCTTGTCATTGTTTATAGTCGGTTTGGGTCGGTTCAGGCTACGCCCCGCGCTCATTTGACAGTCAAGTCAAAGTGCATTGGCGGGGGCTCGCACCATTTCGTATGTTCATTTCGTTCTCGATTATCTCGGGACGCTCAACCTCTTTCAGTGGTTCGGCCTTGCAGCCGCGCTCGCCGCTGTCATCTGGTCGATCTGGTGGGCCTACCAGCCCGACAACTGATCGCGCGTTTCACGCCAAGGTGAGAAAATCGGCCGGCTTCGTGCGTTGACGCTCGCCGGGACGTCATGCTCAATCGCTCGCAATCGAAACCTGGCCGATGATGGGAGTGCCCGGTGATCAAGAAGATTTTCGCAGCGGCGAGCCTCGCCGCGGCAATCGTCGCCACGCCCGCTTCCGCCGATCCGGACCCCAAGGATTGGGACGCTGTCGTCGCGGCGGCGCGCGGGCAGAGCGTCTATTTCAACGCCTGGGGCGGCTCGCCCAACATCAACGCCTATATCGAATGGGCCGCCGACGAACTCGACACGCGCTACGGCATCGACCTCGTCCATGTAAAGCTCGACGACACCGCCAACGCGGTCGCGTCGGTCGTCGCCGAAAAGGCGGCGGGCCGCGACCAAGGTGGCACGATCGATCTGATCTGGATAAACGGCGAGAATTTCGCCGCCATGAAAAAACAGTCGCTCCTTTTTTCGCCCGGCTGGGCGGAGGAGCTTCCCAATTGGCGCTTCGTCGATTTCGAGACCCAGTCGACGATCCGCACCGATTTCACCGTCCCCGTCGAAGGACTGGAAAGCCCATGGGGCATGGCGAAGCTCGTTTTCTTCCACGACGAGGCCAACACCCCGGCCGATACGGTGCCGCAATCGGCCGACGAGCTGCTTCAATGGGCGCGCGAGAACCCCGGCCGCTTCTCCTATCCGCAGCCGCCGGACTTCATCGGCTCGTCCTTCGTCAAGCAGGTCCTGTCGGAAAAGGTCGCGGATCGGTCCGTGCTCCTCGACCCGGTCGACGAGGCGAGCTTCGATGACGACACGGCCCCGGTTTTCGAATATCTCGACGAACTGCACCCGCTGATGTGGCGGCAGGGCCGCGCCTATCCGCAGAACTATCCAGCCATGAAGCAGCTTCTCGCCGATAACGAGGTCGACATCATCTTCGCCTTCAACCCGGCCGAAGCCTCGTCCGCCATCGCAAATGGCGAACTGCCCGACACCGTGCGCTCCTTCACCTTTCCCGGCGGCACGCTCGCCAACACTCATTTCGTGTCGATCCCTTATAATTCGTCGGCAAAGGAAGCTGCGCTCGTCACGGCCGATTTCCTGATTTCGCCCGAGGCTCAGGCACGCAAGCAGGACCCTTCCGTGTGGGGCGACCCGACCGTGCTGGCGCTCGACAAGCTCGATGCGGAGGACCGCGCCCGCTTCGATGCGCTCGATCTCGGCATTGCGACGCTTGCGCCGGACGAACTCGGCCCCGCCCTCGACGAGCCGCATCCAAGCTGGATGGACCGGCTCGAGGATGAGTGGCGCCGGCGCTACGGCGTCGCCAATTGATCAAGCGGCGTGACGGTCTCGCGCGCCTTGCGCGGATCGGTCCGCCGCTGACGCTGGCGATCCTCGCCGGGCCGATTCTCGCAGGTCTCGCCGGCACTGTCCTGCCCGCCTTCGGCTATCTGCCGGCGCTCGGCGGAACGGCGTTCGGCACCGACGCCTTCGCCGCACTCCTCGCCATGCCCGGCATCGCCCGCTCCGCCGCGCTCAGCCTCACCACCGGCCTCGCCTCCGCCGGCCTGTCGCTTCTCATCGTCATGCTCTTCATCGCCGGATGGGCCGGAACGCGCTCGTTCGCCCGCGTCCAGTCGATGATCTCACCGCTCCTGTCGGTGCCGCATGCCGCTGCCGCCTTCGGCTTCGCCTTCCTGATCGCTCCCTCCGGCCTTCTCGCCCGCCTCGTCTCGCCCGGCCTCACCGGCTGGACGCGCCCGCCCGACCTTCTCGTCCTCAACGACCCTGCCGGACTGGCCCTGATCGCCGGCCTCGTCGTCAAGGAAGTGCCATTCCTCCTCCTCGTCACCCTCGCCGCTTTGCCGCAGGTGCGCCTCACCGAGACCCGCGCGCTCGCCGCCGCGCTCGGTTATGGCCGCATCGCCGGCTTCCTCTATCTCGCCTGGCCCGCCATCTACCGTCAGATCCGGCTCGCCGTCTTCGCGGTCATCGCCTTCGCGGCATCGGTCGTCGACGTTGCCATCATCCTCGGTCCCAGCACGCCGGCGACGCTTGCCGTGCGGCTGGTCGGCTGGATGAACGATCCGAACCTGTCGATGCGCTTCGTCGCCTCCGCGGGCGCCCTGCTGCAACTCGCCGTCGTCGCCGCCGCGCTGGCGCTCTGGGTCCTCGCCGAGCGCCTCTTTGCCCGTCTGCGCGAGGCGCTGGTCGCCCGCGGCACCCGCATGCGCCACGATGCCGGCCTTCGTCACGGCGCGCTCGGGCTGATGACGGCGTCGGGCGCGACCGTCCTCGCCGGCCTCGTCGCGCTCGGGCTCTGGTCCGTCGCGGGCCTCTGGCCGTTTCCGCAGCCCCTGCCCTCGACCTTCATGCTCAAGCCTTGGATGGAGGCGCTGCCGCGCGTGTCGAGGCCGCTTGGAACCACGCTTGCCGCCGCCGCCCTGTCGACCTTCGTCGCCATCGCGCTCACCCTCCTTTGCCTCCTGCGCGAGCGGGACACGGGTCGAACCGGCGGTCGCAAGGCGCTCACCTTCATCTACCTGCCGCTGATCGTGCCGCAGGTCGCCTTTCTGTTCGGGCTGCAGTTCCTGTTTCTGTCGCTCGGTTTCGTCGCCAGTTTCCCCGGACTCGTCCTGGCGCATCTGATCTTCGTGCTGCCCTATGTCTTCCTCTCGCTTTCCGATCCATGGCGCGCATTCGACCGACGCTACGAGGCCATCGCCGCGGGCCTAGGCAAGCGTCGCTGGCGCACGCTTTTCGCCATCCGACTGCCGATGCTCGCGCGCTCGCTCCTCACCGCCGCGGCCGTCGGCTTCGCCGTCTCGGTCGGGCAATATCTGCCGACGCTCCTGATCGGTGCCGGGCGCCTGCCGACCATCACCACCGAAGCCGTCGCGCTCGCCTCGGGCGGCGCGCGGCGCACGATCGGCATCTACGCCTTCCTGCAAATGCTGCTACCCGCCATCGGCTTTGCCATTGCGATCGGCCTGCCGGCCCTGCTATTTCGCAACCGCCGCGCCATGCAATGAGATGAATCCATGAACGGGCTGACGCTCGACGCCATCACGATCGCGCTGGGCCAGCGTCCCCTGCTGGCGATTTCCGCGCGCGTCGCGCCCGGCGAGACGCTGACGGTCATGGGCCCTTCCGGCTCGGGCAAGTCCACGCTGCTCGCCTATATCGGCGGCTTCCTCGGGCCAGAGTTTTCGGCATCCGGCCGCGTCTTCTCGGACGAGACGGAGATCACGAACCTCCCCGCCGAGGACCGGCATGCCGGCCTCCTCTTCCAGGACCCGCTGTTGTTCCCGCACATGTCGGTCGCCGGAAACGTCGCCTTCGCTTTGCCGGCAAACATAAAGGGACGTGCGGCGCGTCTCGAGCATGCGCAAATGGCCCTGGCCGACGTCGACCTCGCCGATTTCGGCGCGCGCGACCCCGCCACCTTGTCGGGCGGGCAGAAGGCGCGCGTCGCGCTTGCCCGCACGCTCGTCTCGCATCCGCGCATGATGCTTCTCGACGAGCCCTTCTCGAAGCTCGACGCCGGCCTGCGCGCCCAGATCCGCGAACTCGTCTTCGCAAAGGCGCGGGCGGCGATGCTGCCGGTCATCCTCGTCACCCATGACGAAGCCGACGCAAAAGCGGCCGGCGGACAGGTCGTCACCATCGGCGAAGACGCATGAGCCTGCCGCGCCTGCCCGTCAGCGACGTCCTCGACGAACTCTCCGCTGCGCTTTCAACAGCCGGCAAGGCCGTTCTCGTCGCCCCTCCCGGCGCCGGCAAGACGACGCTCGTCCCGCTCCACCTCCTGCAAGCGGGCCTTGCCGGCACCGGCCGTATCCTGCTCCTCGAACCCCGCCGCCTCGCCGCCCGCGCCGCGGCGCGACGCATGGCAAGCCTCCTTGGCGAGGAGGTCGGCGGCACGGTCGGCTACGCGATGCGCATGGATTCGAAGTCCGGTCCGAAGACGCGCATCCTCGTCGTTACCGAGGGCATTCTTGCCCGCATGATCCTCGACGATCCCGAGCTTTCCGGCATCTCGGCGATCCTGTTCGACGAGTTCCACGAGCGCTCGCTCGATGGCGATTTCGGCCTCGCCCTCGCGCTCGACGTCGCCGGCGCGCTCCGTCCGGACCTGAAACTCCTCGTCATGTCCGCCACCATCGATGGCGCGCGCGTCGCCTCGCTTCTCGGCCACGCGAAGGTCGTCACCAGCCAGGGCCGCAGCTTTCCCGTCGAAATCCGCCATCGCGACCGACCCTCGACCGTCCGGATCGAGGACGCGATGGCGGACACGATCCGCGCCGCGCTCGCCGATGAGTCCGGCAGCATCCTCGCCTTCCTGCCCGGCCAGCGCGAGATCGAGCGCACCGCCGAACGCCTGGAAGGCCGCATCGCCGCCGATTGCGAAATCATCTCGCTTTATGGCGGCCTTATCGGCAAGGCGCAGGACGAGGCGATCCGCCCGCCCGCGCCCGGCCGTCGCAAGATCGTCCTTGCCACCTCCATCGCCGAGACCTCGATCACCATCGACGGCGTGCGCATCGTCATCGATTCCGGCCTCTCCCGCGTGCCGAAATTCGAGCCCGCGACCGGCCTGACGCGGCTCGAAACCGTACGCGCCTCGCGCGCCTCCGCCGACCAGCGCGCGGGCCGCGCCGGCCGCACAGAGCCGGGGATCGCGATCCGTCTCTGGCGCGCCGAACAGACAGCATCGCTCGCCCCGTTCTCGACGCCCGAAATCCTCGAGGCCGACCTCTCCGGCCTCCTCCTCGACGCCGCCGCCTTCGGCATCACCGGCCCCGCCACCCTCGCCTTCCTCGACCCGCCACCCCCCGCCGCACTCGCCGAAGCCCGCTCTCTCCTCATCAGCCTCGGCGCGCTCGATGCGCAAGGCCGTCTGACGGACGCCGGCAACCGCATGCGCAAGCTGGCGCTCCCGGTCCGCCTCGCCCACATGGTCGCCGAAGCCGCAGACCCCCACCTCGCCGCGCGTCTCGCCGTCCTCCTGACCGAACGCGGCGTCGGCGGCACCGGCATCGACCTCGAAACCCGCCTGCGCCGCTTCGCCGGCGAAAAGGGCCAGCGCGCAGATGCGGCGCGGGAGTTGGCGAAACGGCTGGCCGGTTCCTTGTCGAAACCCCCACCCCGCACCCCTCCTCAAGAACCATCCGCGCTCTCCCCCGGCGCAACCCTCCTCCTCGCCTACCCCGACCGCGTCGCCAAGGCCCGCGGCGCACACGGCCATTTCGTCCTCGCCAACGGCCGCGGTGGCACCATCGATGCGACAGACTCCCTCGCATCCGCCCAATTCCTCGTCGTCGCAGACCTTCAAGGCCGCGCCCAGAACGCCCGCATCGCCTCCGCCGTCGCCATCACCGAGGACGACATCCGCACCTTCTGCGCCGACCGAATCGAGACCACGCGCGAAACCCAGTTCGACCCTGCCAAGGGCTCGGTGCGCGTGCGCGAAACCGAGCGCCTCAGCGCAATCATCCTCGCCGAGCGCCAATTGCCCGCGCCGAAGGGGCCGGATGCCGACCGCGCGATCCTCGACGCCGTCCGCCAGCACGGCATCGACATCCTGCCCTGGGACAGGTCGAGCGAAACGCTGCGCGCGCGGCTCGGCTGGCTCCATCGCGGCCTCGGCGATCCGTGGCCGGACGTCGGCGACGCTGCACTCGTCGCCCGCCTCGACGACTGGCTTCTCCCCTTCCTCACCGGCGAGGCAAACCTCGGCCGCCTTCCCGGCTCCGCCCTTCACAACGGCCTGATGTCGCTCGTTCCCTACGAACTCCATCGCAAGCTCGAAACGCTCGCGCCGACCCATTACGACGCGCCCTCCGGCAGCCGCCTGCCGATCCGCTACGATGCCGACTGGCCGGTGCTCGCCATCCGCGTTCAGGAACTCTTCGGCCTCGACGCCCACCCGTCGATCGCCAACGGCACCGTGCCGATGACGCTCGAGCTCCTGTCCCCCGCCCATCGCCCCATCCAGACGACGCGCGACCTGCCCGGCTTCTGGCGCGGCTCGTGGGCCGACGTGCGCGCCGACATGCGCGGGCGCTATCCGAAGCATGTCTGGCCGGAAAACCCGCTCGAGGCGCAGGCGACCGCGCGCGCCAAGCCGCTCGGCACGTAGCCATGCGACATGAGCGCCCTTGGCGTTTTCCCGCGCACGCCGCATAACACGATCATGGTCGAAGAATTGCGCGCGCCGGACCCCCGGCACCTCCATCACATCCGCCTCAACACGCTGATCCGGCTGCGCTGGCTTGCCGTCGTCGGCCAGAGCGCGGCCGTGCTGGTCGTCGCCTTCTGGCTGCAGTTCCCCGTCCAGGTCTCGCTCTGCTTCGCGCTGATCGGCTGCTCGGCGTGGCTGAACCTGCTGCTCGCATTCCGCTATCCCGCCACGCACCGCCTGCCGCCGCTCGCAGCACTCGCGATCCTCACCTTCGACGCGTTGCAGCTCGGCGGGCTGCTCTACATGACCGGCGGGCTCACCAACCCCTTCGCGCTCCTGATGACCGCGCCGGTCATCATCTCCGCGACCTCGCTGCCCTTGCGCTGGACGGCGATGCTGGGCGCGCTGGTCATCGCCATGGCGACGGGCCTTGCCTTCTTCCACCATCCACTGCCGTGGTTTCCGGGCACCGAACTGACGATGCCGATCATCTATGTGGCCGGCATATGGATGGCGATCGTCTCCTGCCTCGCCTTCACCGCCTTCTACGCCTTCCGCGTCGCGGAGGAAGCACGGCTGCTTGCCACCGCGCTCGCCGCGACCGAACTCGTCCTCCAGCGCGAGCAGCACCTCTCCGCGCTCGACGGGCTCGCCGCCGCCGCCGCGCATGAACTCGGCACACCGCTCGCCACCATCGCGCTCGTCGCCAAGGAGATGGAGCGGGCGCTCGGCAACGATCCGCGCTATGGCGAGGACGTCACGCTCCTGCGCTCCCAAAGCGAACGCTGCCGCGCGATCCTGAAGCAGCTCACCAGCCTCTCATCGCAGGGCGAGGCACACATGGCGCGACTGCCATTCACCTCGCTGATCGAGGAAGTGATCGCCCCGCACCGCGATTTCGGCATCGCCATCCAGCTCAAGCCGGTGGACTGCAAGGGCCCGGAACCGATCGGCCGGCGCAATCCGGGCGTCATCTACGGCCTCGGCAATCTCGTCGAAAACGCCGTGGACTTCGCCCGCGAAACCGTCTCGATCACCTGGAGCTGGGACATGCAGACGGTCTCTCTCGAAATCCTCGACGATGGCGAGGGCTTTCCCGCCGAGATCCTCGACCGGATCGGCGAACCCTACATGACCAAGCGTTCCTCGGCCGTTTCGGCTGGCGGTGGACTCGGCCTCGGCCTCTTCATCGCCAAGACGCTGCTTGAACGTTCGGGGGGCACGGTGCGCTTCGGCAATGCGGCGACGCCCGGCC
Organism: Aliihoeflea sp.; assembly: GCF_052435475.1. Lineage (NCBI taxonomy): Bacteria > Pseudomonadati > Pseudomonadota > Alphaproteobacteria > Hyphomicrobiales > Phyllobacteriaceae > Aliihoeflea > Aliihoeflea sp. The sequence goes on along the minus strand of NZ_JBQVMV010000005.1, from coordinate 127,661 downwards.
AGGGCGCGATCGTCCGCGTCAACTGGCCGCGCGCGATTCTCGACGCAAATGCGGCGAAATCGGCCTTTGACGAGCCGGAAACGTTGGAAAATCCGGCGGTTCTGCCTAAATAGAGGCGGAAACGGGACATTCGAAAAATGATCGACGAAGACGCCACCATCGACCATGCCGACCTCGGGCCGGACGCCACCCTGCTTCTGGTCGACGACGACAAGCCATTCCTGACGCGCCTCGCGCGCGCGATGGAAAGCCGCGGCTTCACGGTTGATACGGCCGAAAGCGTCGAGGAAGCGGTGGGCAAGGTCCGCGCTGCGCCGCCCGCCTATGCGGTGGTCGACATGCGGCTCGGCGACGGAAACGGGCTCGACGTCGTCTCCGCGATCCGCGACAAGCGCGACGATTGCCGCACCGTCATCCTGACCGGCTACGGCAACATCGCCACCGCCGTCAACGCGGTGAAGCTCGGCGCGGTCGACTACCTCTCCAAGCCCGCCGACGCTGACGACGTCTACGCCGCGCTGACCCGCCAGACGGGCGAGAAGGCCGCGCCGCCGGAAAACCCGATGTCCGCCGACCGCGTTCGCTGGGAGCACATCCAGCGCGTCTACGAAATGTGCGACCGCAACGTCTCCGAAACCGCCCGCCGGCTCAACATGCACCGCCGCACCCTGCAGCGCATCCTCGCCAAGCGCGCCCCGCGATAGGGCGCGCCCGGCATCCGCCTCCTAATGGCGGAAGTGACGCATCCCGGTGAACACCATCGCGATTCCGTGCGCGTCCGCCGCCGCGATCACCTCGTCGTCGCGCATCGAGCCGCCCGGCTGGATCACCGCCGTCGCCCCCGCCTCGATCGCGGCGATCAGCCCGTCGGCGAAGGGGAAGAACGCGTCCGACGCGACGACCGACCCCTTGGTCTTCGGCTCGGCCCAGCCCGCCGCCTCGGCCGCATCCAACGCCTTGCGCACCGCGATGCGCGAGGAATCCACCCGGCTCATCTGCCCGGCGCCGATGCCGACCGTCGCGCCATCGCGCGCATAGACGATCGCATTCGACTTCACATGCTTGGCGACCCGGAACGCGAAGCGCAGATCGGCCATCTCAGCATCTGACGGCGCGCGCTTTGTCACCACCTTCAGGTTGAGATCGTCGACGACGCCGTTGTCTCTGCTTTGCACCAGCATGCCGCCCGCGACGGACTTGAACGCCAGGCCCGCCGCGTGCGGGTCGGGCAGTCCGCCCGTCACAAGCAGGCGCAAATTCTTCTTCGCCGCCACCAGCGCGATGGCGTCTTGCGAAGCCTCCGGCGCGATGATGACTTCGGTGAACGTCTTGACGATCTCCTCCGCCGCCTCTGCGTCAAGCAGCCCGTTGAGCGCCACGATGCCGCCAAAGGCCGACACCGGGTCGCATTCGACCGCCTTCAGATAGGCGTCCTTCAGCGTCCCGCCGGTGCCGACGCCGCACGGATTGGCGTGCTTGATGATCGCGACCGCCGCACCCGCTTGCGGCGCGAACTCGCCGACCAGTTCGAACGCCGCATCGGTATCGTTGATGTTGTTGTAGGAAAGCTGCTTGCCCTGAAGCTGCCGCGCCGTCGCGACGCCCGGCCGCGCGTCGCCGTCTACGTAGAACGCCGCCTTCTGGTGCGGGTTCTCGCCATAGCGCATCACGCTTTCCAGCCTGCCGCCGAACGCCCTCGACGCCGGCGCCTCGATTTCCAGCGCCTCCGCGAACCAACCCGAAATCGCCGCGTCATAGGACGCCGTGCGGGCATAGGCCTTGGCGGCGAGTTCCTGCCGGAAGCGATAGCCCGTCTCGCCGCCATTCTCCTTCAGCGTCTCGACCAGCCGGCCGTAATCGGCGGGGTCGGTGACGATCGTGACATAGGCATGGTTCTTGGCCGAGGCGCGCAACATCGCCGGCCCGCCAATGTCGATATTCTCTACCGTCGCCGCATAGTCCCCGCCCGCGCGCCGCACTTCCTCGAAGGGGTAGAGATTGATGATTGCAAGGTCGATCGGCCCGATCCCGTGGGCCTCCATGGCGGCCCTGTGCTCGGCGTCGTCGCGAATGGCGAGCAGCCCGCCATGGACGGATGGATGCAGCGTCTTCACCCGCCCATCCATGATCTCGGGAAAACCGGTCAGGTCGGAGACGTCCTTCACCTTCAACCCCGCCTCCGCGATCGCCTTCGCCGTGCCGCCCGTCGAAACGAGTTCGACCCCGAGCGCGACGAGTTCACGCGCCAGATCGACCAGGCCGGTCTTGTCGGAGACGGAAAGCAGCGCGCGCGAAACGCGCACGCGGTCGGGTGCGGGAATGTTCTTCGACGCGACGGCCATGGCGGATGTCCTTTGGGCAAACAGGAGGTGCGCTCCGCCTATCACACATCGGCGGTGAATCAACTGGAACGTGGGAGAGGATTGCGCTCCGGCAGGCCAGAGGGGGGCGCCCTAGAGCGCAATCTTTCGCGAAGACCGCAACAGCGCTATGTCGCCTTCTCCACCCGCGTAAACCGCCACGCCACCTCCGGCAGCACCGACGGGTCGATCTCCACCACCAACTGCCGCGTGCGCCTTGGCCCGCCGATCGAGGCGAAGAACATCGATTCCTCGACCACCGGCGCGACGCCCTCGACGTCCACCGTCCAGATATCCGTCTCGTTCCCCTTGAGAACGAGTTGCCCCCGCTCGTTGCGGAAGACGCCGATATCGGGATGGAGATGAAACCGGATCTGAACCGTCATGCCCGGCCCCGGCCGCGCGACGCCGTTGCGGTCGGTGAAGAACCGGTCGGTGCCCTCGAAAACGTCGCCGCCTGCCGCCAGCATCAGCTCGCGCTCGTGCACGATACCGAAGCGCTGGACGTAACCATCATGGCTCGCCGAGACGCCGTGGATGCCGGGACTGTCGAAGCGTTTCGCGCGCACCTTGCGGATCGGGCCGATCAGCGGCGAGCCGACCATGGCGCGCAGCCGGTTCGGCAGGTTGAAGCGCGCCGACGAGGTCTCATTGACCGTCGCTGTCGAATGCGCCGCCGTCGAGCGCGAGAGCAGCCGGAAATCCTCGGCGCCGAAACTGTCGACGCCGCAATTGACGATGAAATGGTGCCGTCCCGACGACATCTCGAAGGAGAGACACCCCGCCTGCGCCTCGTGGCTGACATCTGGCGGCGGCGGGGCGCCGGTATCGGCGATGATCGTCGTGCCGCCCATCACCAGCCGGTCGTAGCCGCCATGCGAGGCGTGCAGGATCGGCGCGCCACCGGTGTCGTCATGGTGGAGGATCGCCGCCACGCGGTCATGGCTCGTCGCGCCCATGCCGTTGAAGCGCGCCAGAACCCCGTCCTGATGGCGGAAGAACCGCAGCGCCGGCAGCATTCGCTCGATGGCGTTGATCAGCGCTTCCGGCGGCGCTTCGGCCTGGTTGAAATAGGTCTGGCGCAGCGGCAGCAGGTCGGCCAACAACTCCAGCACGGCCCCGGGATTGCGCGAGATATGAACGCCGTCGGGCAATATCTGCCGGTCGAGTTCCAGCGCCAGCGCCTTCGAGGCCGCATGAAGCCGTGCCGGCGACGAGGGCAGCGAGAGCGTCGCGAACGCGATCGCGATCCGCGCGCGCAACCGTTCCTCGCCATCGGGCATCTCGCCGGCGACAGCGCGCAGATAGCGCATCTGCACCGCGAGCGATTTCAGGAACGCCCGGTAGAACTGGATGTCGGCGCCGGCAAGCACGATCGAGGAGTGCTGCAGCCAGGCGATCAGCCTTTTGGCGACCGTTGCCGGCGCCCAGGCCGGACCGTTGATCCGGCGTCCATGGATCGCGATCCAGTCGGAAACGAGCGCGCGCGCATTGCCGGCGGCAAGGTTGGTCTCTGCGGCGCGCATGTGGCGCAGCCAGCGAAAGGCGTGCAGCGCCTCCAGCCAGGCGGCCGGCGCGCGTTCGGCGCGAAAGGGCGACGTGCCGCCGGTCGCAACCACGGCACCTGCGAGCGGAAAGCGGCCGCGATAGAATTCCTGCGCCAGCGCGCCGTCCGCGAGCCGCAGATCCGGGGGGGCGATCAGGATGCGTTGCGGCGTGCGGCCCGAAAAGCGCCAGCGATAGAGCGGGCCCGAACGCAGGCGTCGACGCGCGCGGCGCCATGCCTCGCTCGCCACGAAACCCCACAATTGGGGATCGTAGTTCAACGCCATTGCCAAGACCCCGACCTCCTCATCGCCGCTCCGCGATGCAGCCCCGAGCATGCGTCCCAGCGGAAATACAGGTTGCCGGGCGACTTGCGATGCTCGCAATCAAGGAATCATAGCTGATTCAAGTGTTTGTGCGAAGGTCAAATGCGTTTCAAATTGGAACGCCTCATCCCTTGACCCGTAACCGTACGGCATAGAATCCGTCGAGCCCCGCGCGCTTGGGGTCCTGATCGGGCAGCCCGGCGGGCGTCGTGCGCACCGCGCCATCGACATCGAGGAACCCGTCGACGATCGGAAACTCACCGGCGGCGAAGGGCATCCGCTCCAGCTTTGCGTTCTCCTTGAGCGCCGTCGCGATCATCGCCTCGCCCTCTTCGGGGTCGAGCGAGCAGTTGCAGAACAGGATCATTCCGCCCGGTCTCACCAACGTCGCAGCATGGTCGAGCATCCGCCGCTGCAGCCCGGCGAGCCGTGCAATGTCCTCCGGCGTCTTCGTCCACAGCACATCCGGATGCCGACGGATCGTCCCGGTCGAGGAGCACGGCGCGTCGAGCAGCACGGCGTCGTAGAATTCGTCCGGCCGATGCTCGAAAAGGTCGGCGACGACGATCTCGGCCTCAAGCTTCTGTCGTTCCAGATTTCCGGCAAGTCGCTTCGCCCGGTTCGGCACCTTCTCGACCGCGACGACCCTGGCACCCGCCTGCGCAAGCTGCGCCGTCTTGCCGCCCGGCGCGGCGCAGATGTCGGCGACGCGCAGGCCCGCAATGTCGCCCATCAGCCGCGCCGGCAGCGCGGCGGCCGCATCCTGCACCCACCATTCGCCGTCGGCAAATCCGGGCAGCCCGGAAACCGGTCCCTCGATCGAGGTCAGCCGCACCGAGCCCGTCGGCAGCACGAATCCGCCCAGCTTCTCGGCCCATTCCTCCGGGTTCGATTTCACCGTCAGGTCGATCGCCGCCTCGTGGCGGTGCATGTCGAGGATCGCCCGCGCCCGGTCCTTGCCGTAGGCGGCTTCCAATCGGTCGGCGAACCAGTCCGGCGCCTCTATGGTCTTCGCCAGCACAGCCGGCAGCGCGCGCTCCTTGCGTCGCCCGATCTCGCGCAGGATGGCGTTGACGAGATTGGCGAAGCGCCGCGTTCGCGGATCGGCCTTGGCGTGGGTAACGGCAAGGTCCACCGCAGCGCTGTCGGGGATGTCGAGGAACAGCAACTGCGCCGCGCCCACATGGAGGATGTGGTTCAGCGCCGCCGCATTGCCTGGCAGCTTCCGGTCGAGCCGCGCGTCGATCAGCGCCTGGATCGCCATGCGGTGCCTGAGTGCCGTCGTCAGGATCGCGCGCACCAGCCCCCTGTCGCGCAAGTCGAGCGCGCGATATTGGGGGTGGCCGTGCTCGCCGTCCGTCAAACCATCGAGCGGGGTCCTGGTGTCGATCACTGCGCCAAGCAGGCGCGCGGCGACACGCCGGGCGGTCAGGCCGGGCGTGTCGTCATCGGTTTCGGTGTGCTGCGGCTTCGTGCGGGCGGCCTTCACCGCGCTCACGACCACGGACCCCGCGGGCCGGAGGGCGAATTGCCGCCCCACGGACCGCTGGCTGAGGTCGCAGCCGCGGCCTGCGGCGCGAACTCGCCCTGCATCTTCATCAGCGCGGCGATGCGGTTCTGCGTGTCGGGATGGGTGGAAAAGAGATTGTCCATCTTCTCGCCGGAGAGCGGATTGATGATGAACATGTGCGCCGTCGCCGGGTTGCGCTCGGCATTGTCGTTGCGCAGGCGGCCTGCGGAACTCGCGATCTTGTTCAAGGCCGAGGCGAGCGATTGCGGGCTGCCGCAGATCTCCGCGCCGCGCCGGTCGGCCGCATATTCGCGCGTGCGGCTGATCGCCATCTGCACCATCATCGCCGCCAGCGGCGCGACGATCATCGCGACCAGCACGCCGATGAAGCCGAGCGGATTGTTGTTGTTGCCGCGAAAAAAGAACGCGAAATTGGCCAGCATCGAGATCGCACCGGCGATCGTCGCCGTGATCGTCATGGTCAGCGTGTCGCGGTTCTGCACATGCGCCAGTTCGTGCGCCATCACGCCCGCCACCTCGTCATAGGAGAGCCGGTCGAGCAGCCCCGTCGTCGCCGCGACGGCAGCGTTCTGCGGGTTGCGGCCGGTGGCGAAGGCGTTCGGCTGGTCCTCGCGGATCAGATAGACCTTCGGCATCGGAAGCTGCGCCCGCGCCGCGAGTTCGCGCACCATGCCGTAATATTCGGGCGCCGAACGCTCGTCGACCTCGACGGCATTGTGCATCCGCAACACCATCTTGTCGGAGTTCCAGTAGGAAAAGAGGTTCATCGCCGCCGCGACGAGGAAGGCGATCATCATGCCGCCCGAGCCGCCGATCAGGTAGCCGACGCCCATGAAGAGCGCGGTCATGAACGCCAGAAGCATGGCGGTGCGCATGATGTTCATCTCGTTGTCCTGTCCTCGTTCGTCGGGCGGTCGCAAAGCGCGTGAATGCGGCTTATATGATGGGAAGATCAAGCCCTTGTTTCAATATCGCAGCCTTGAAGACCCCATGTTTGACCCCGCCGACGCCCCTGCCCCTCGCATTCTCACCGAAGCCGCCCGCCGCGCGCTGGCCGAGGCCGAAGCGCGCCGGCGCGAATATGATGCCGCCGAGGCCGATCTGCCGATCGAAAAAGGCGGCCGCGGCGGGCGCGATCCGGCCCGCTACGGCGACTGGGAAGTGAAGGGTCGCGCAAGCGATTTCTAATCTATCGACGACCTCACGAATTGCAGCGTCGCGGAAGGAACAGGCGGGCACGAGCCGGCGTTAGGCACACGACATCTACCACGAAAGGTTGTGCCATGCTGATCCGTCTGGGTTACGAAATCGGGATTTCCTGCGCGCAGCCGACCCCGATGATCCTCTCGCTCGACCTCCACCCCGATCGCCGGGCAGACATCCGCTGGCAAAGCGGCGTCACCTCGCATCCGATGGTGCCGATGCGCACCTATGTCGATCAGTTCGGCAATCGCTGCCGCCGCCTCGTCGCCCCCCAGGGCGAGTTCACCGTGCGCTACGATGCCGTGGTCGAGGATTCAGGCAAGGCGGACGTGATCGCCGAGGATGCCGGCGAAGTCCCGGTCGACCACCTGCCCGCCGACGCACTGATCTATCTTCTCGGTAGCCGCTATTGCGAGACCGACCTGATGACGCCGATCGCCTGGCAATTGTTCGGCAACGTCAAGCCGGGCTGGCAGCGCGTGCAGGCGATCTGCGATTTCGTCCACAACCGCATCTCGTTCAGCTACGGCTATGCGCGCGCCAGCCGCACCGCCGGCCAGGCCTATGACGAGCGCGTGGGCGTGTGCCGCGACTTCGCCCATCTCGCCGTGACCCTCTGCCGCGCGATGAACATCCCGGCTCGCTACGCAACCGGCTATCTCGGCGACATCAATGTGCCCGCCGATCTCGCCCCGATGGACTTCTCCGCCTGGTTCGAGGTCTATCTCGAAGGCGGCTGGTACACGTTCGACGCGCGCCACAACGTGCCACGCACCGGGCGCGTGGTCCTCGCGCGCGGCCGCGACGCCACCGACGTGCCGATCGTCCACACATTCGGCGCCCATCAATTGTTGAAGTTCGAGGTATGGACCTACGAGCAGAAGTCCGAGCCGATGGCCACCGAACTTCGCCGCGCGCCCCGCGCCGCCGACGCCCCGCTCAGCCTTTCCGCCTGAACCTCTTGCCAGATCGACCAATATAGGAATAAATGCCGTATGGCTTCTATTCCTATCTTGTTTCTGGCGCTTTTCGCCTCCCGGCCCACGCCGCCGAAATCGCCGGTCCCGTCCGTGCGAGCCTGGTGCGCGTCATCGACGGCGATACGGTCGAGGCCGACGTCCATGTCTGGCCGGGCCACACGGTGCGCGTGTCCGTCCGCCTGCGCGGCATCGACGCGCCCGAACTGCGCTCGCGCTGCGATGCGGAAAAGCTGGCGGCGCTCGACGCACGCGACACTCTTGCCGACCTGCTCGCCGCCGGCGCTTTCCACGTCCGCAACGTCGATGGCGACAAGTTCTTCGGCCGCGTCGTCGCCGACATCGAGACACCGGAAGGCGACGCGATCGTCGAGCGCCTCCTCGAGGTCGGCCTCGTCCGCCCCTATGACGGCAAAGCCCGCGCCTCCTGGTGCAACTGACGTCCCGAAACGGGACAGCGGCGACGCCGGAGCGGGACGCCCGCAAAATCCCCACGCGAATATTAACCGGATGCTAACCCTAACTTCGGGTAAACGATAATACTTTCAGATCCTTAGCCTCGCCACCCGCCGAAATTCCGTTTTCTGGCGTCGATCCTGCACCTCCTTCCGCAACCGGCCGCGGCGGCCGACGAGGAGAGACGGATGGCACGGTTTTCGAACATCTTGACGCGGTTCATGTCCGACCGGCGCGGCAACTTCGCGATCCTGACGGGCGCGGCCCTGTCCATGCTGGCGGTCGGCGCCGGCTTCGGCGTCAACACGGCACAGCTCATGAACACCAAGTCGGCGCTGCAGAACGCGCTCGACGCCGCCGTCGCCTCCACCGCCCGCGACCTGACGACCGGCGTGATCGCCGAGGCCGACGCCCGCGCCTCGGTCGAGGCGTTCCTCATCGCCAATGGCGGCGGCGCTTTCGCCCGCGACGGCGCGGTCACGCTGGAGACGCTGACCGTCGACCGCACCGCCCGCACCGTGGCGGCGACCGCCAAGGCCAATATCGACCTCGCCTTCCCGCTCTTCGGCGCGGAAAAGACCCGCGACGTCGCCGCCACCACCGCCGCGCTCTACGCCGACCGCCGGATCGAGGTCGCGATGATGCTCGACGTCACCGGCTCGATGGCGGGCAGCAAGATCAGGGATTTGAAGACGGCTGCCAAGAACGCGGTCGACAGCTTCTTGCGCAACCAGCGGCCCGGTCAGGAGCGCGTGCGCATTTCCATCGTGCCCTATGCCAATTCGGTCAACGCCGGCACGCTCGCAGCGTCCAGCGTCTATGTCGAGCGCAACGCCGGGGAACGCGTGCAGGCGCCGTCTAACATCGCACCCCGCGCGGTTTCGGCCTCCCGTCCGGACAATTGCGCGACCGAGCGCAAAGGTGATTTCCGCTACTTGGATGACGGCCCTGACGTCTCCATGGTGAACCGGGATTTTCTCATCGACGACTTCATCCGGAGATATGACGGCAACGACGCCAGACGCACGTGCCCCTCGGTGGCGGTCGTCCCCCTGACGAACGACGCCAGGGCGCTCCATGCGGCGATCGACGGCTTCAATGCCGTCGGCGGCACCGGTGGCCATATCGGCGTGCAATGGACGTGGTACATGCTTTCGGAGCGCTGGGCGAATGTACTGCCGGCTAAATCGCGTCCCATGAAGCCGTCGGACGACGTGCAAAAATATGCGATCCTGATGACGGACGGCGAATTCAACCTTTCCTATTTCGATGCGCGCCAGACCTCCGAAATCTACAATGGCCGCGGCAAGGCCACGACCCGCAATGAGGCCAAGATCCTCTGCCGAGAGATGCGCGCGCAAGGCATCGAAATCTTCACCATCGGGTTTCAGCTTCAGGACCAGAACGCCCGCGAAACCATGTCCGCCTGCGCCTCGCCGGACACCGGCCGAATCCGCCACTTTTACGACACGGCCAACGGCGTCGAACTCGACGCAGCGTTTCAGGACATCGCGAGCAACATCGAAACGCTGACACTCACCAAATAGCCAACAAAAAAAGGGCCGGTCTCGCCGACCGGCCCTTCCGTGTCTCTTATCCGCAGCGCGGCATCCGGATCACGACCGGCCGCGCATCAACCCCGTCAGGAAGGCTGCTTCCCGAAAGGGCAATCCGCTCGGGCCACGCTACGGCTAACGATAACACTCGACATCGGATCACCTCCTTTCAGTTCGTTGAACACGATCCCAATGTGGGATCCATGCCCCACGATGGCAAGCCCCTTACGCGGCGACTTCCCGATGCCGGCTTTTCACGAAGGGCAAGAGCGCCAGCCCGATGATGAAGAGCGCGATGATCGGCATCACGCCGACGCGCTGCGAGTCCACCGGCGAAAGGCCGAAGGCCTGCGACGCCGCCCAGCCGGTCACCAGCGCGATCGACAGCGGCCCGATGAAGCTCGTCGCCTTGCCCGACAGCGCATAGAGCCCGAAGGCTTCCGTCACCCGGTCGGTGTCGACCTGATCGACGAGAAGCGTGCGCGAGGCAGCCTGGATCGACCCGCCTGCCGCCCCGATCAGGCAGCCGGCGAAATAGAACACCAGCACCGGCAACCCGCTGCCCTCGGCTACGGTCGTGAACAACACCTGCGTCTGCGTCGTCGAGATGATGAGCGCGCAGCAAAGCGCGAGGATCACCGCCGACCACGCCACGACGATCTTCGGTCCGAAGCGCTGGTCCATCCGCCCGCCGACATAGGCGCCGATCGCGCCTGTGATGTTGGAGAGGATGCCGAAGATGCCGATCTGGATGATCGAAAGTCCCAGCACGCCGGCCGCATAGATGCCGCCGAAGGCGTAAAGCGCGTTGAGGCCATCGCGATAAAACATCGACGAGATGAGGAACGAGAAATAGCTGCGCTCGGACGGCAAGCGCTTCAACGTCTGTTTCAGTTTCGACAGCCCGTCGCGCACCGCGCCCTTGATCGCCGGCTTGCGCGTCACGTCGGGGGTGAAGAGGAACATCGGGATGATGAAGACGAGATACCAGAGCGCCGTCAAAGGCCCCGCCGCCCGGTCGCCCTCGCGCATCGCCGGGTCGAGCCCGAGCACCGGTTCCAGCCCGATCAGCGTTCGCCCTGTTTCCGGCGAGGCCGACATGAAGCCGAGCACCATGATCAGCGAGATCAGCCCGCCGACATAGCCGAGCCCCCAGGCCGAGCCGGACAGTCGGCCGAGTTCGGAGCGCGGCACCAGCGTCGGCATCATCGCATTGTTGAAGACGGCGGCATATTCCATGCCGAACACCGCAACCGCGATAATGATCAATATCCACGTCAGGTCGCTCATGCCCGGCGCGGCGAACCACAGCATCCAGCAGCCGACGATGCCGATGACGGAAAACACCGCGATCCACGGCTTGCGCGGCCCGCTCGCATCGGCGATCGCGCCGAGAACGGGCGAAGAAAAGGCGATCAGCAGCCCGCCGATACCCGTCGCATAGCCCCACAATTCCTGCCCCCGCGCCGCATCGGGCGCGACGGCGGCGGCGAAATAGGGTGCGAAGACGAAGGTGATGATCAGCGTGTGGAAGGGCTGCTGCGCCCAGTCGAAGAACATCCAGCCCCAGATAGCACGTTTCGGCGCCCGCGCCTCGATAGTCCCGTCCATTCCGCCCCCCAAGAATCCTGCGCCTAGCCCGTCACCGTCACATCCGCCAGATCAGCCATCAGTCCCGCCGCGACGGTCAGCCGCGAAACGGTGATGTCGCCGCCTTCCGTCAGGCTTTGCAGCCGGTCGCGCGTGCGCGAAATCCGCATCCCGCCCGCTTCGATCCAGTCCTCCACCGGGGCCTTTTCCTTCGGAAACGCGCTCAGCGCTGCCGCCGCGATGCCTCGCCGCGCTGCGTTGATCTGGTCGGTCGCGCGCGCCAGCGCCAGCCCGTCATAATAGTCGGACGGCGCGATCGAGCGCGCGGCATCCGCGATGCGTCCGATCCGGAAAGCGTCAGTGACGACGAAGAAGGCCCGCGCGGCCGTCTCCAGTTCCGCCTTCGCCGTCTCGGCAACCAGCGCGATGTCGGGCACGAGTTCGGTCACGTGAAGCTGCGCGATCCGCTCGGCGAGCTTCTGCGACACGCCGGCCTTGAGAAGAGCGTCCATGCGCTCGTCCTGCTTTTCCTGCGTGAACGGCGGCAGCATTTTCGCCAGCTTCGGCTCCAGCGCCTTGCGCGCGCCCTGCATCCCCTCGATCTCGGCGCCGATCGCATCGGAGGTCAGGTCGTTCTTCAGGAACCAGGCGCTCGCCGAATGCACCAGCCGGCCGACCTGCTGGTAGAGTTCGAGCTGTGTCGCCCCGTCGATCTTGGCGTCCAGCGCATCGATCTCGCGATAGAGTTCCGGCAGGTCGAACCCGTCGCGCACGACCGCAAAGGCCGCGACCACCTCCGCCGCCGAGCGCCCTGTCAAATCCTGAAGGCGGCTGACAAAGGACGGCCCGCCGCGATTGATCGCCTCGTTGGCAAGCAGCGTCGCGATGATCTCGCGGCGCAGCCGGTGCGACTTGATCGGCCCGGCGAACTTCCTGACCATCTTCTGCGGAAAATAGTCGAGAAGATCGGCTTCGAGATGCGGATCGTCCGGCACCTTGCTCGCCACGATGTCGTCGAAAAGCACGATCTTGGCATAGGCCAGCAGCACGCCGATTTCGGCCCGCGTGAGGGGGACGCCACGCGCTTCCCGCTCCGACATCGCGGCGGCGGAGGGCAGCACTTCGACGTCGCGGTCGAGCAGCCCGCGCCCTTCCAGCGCCTCCATGAAACGCTCCTGATAGCCGAGGTCCGCCGCCCCGCGCAGCGCCGTCAGCGAGATCGCCAGCGATTGCCGGTAATTGTTGGCAAGCACCAGATGCGCCACCTCGTCCGTCATGTCGGCCAGGAGCTTGTCGCGGTTGGGCCGCGTCAGGTCGCCCGCCCGCATCGCGGAGGCGAGCGCGATCTTGATGTTCACTTCGACGTCCGACGAATTGACGCCCGCCGAATTGTCGATGGCGTCCGAATTGCAGCGCCCGCCATTCATCCCGTATTCGATGCGCGCGCGCTGGGTGACGCCGAGATTGGCGCCCTCGCCGATCACCTTGGCGCCGACTTCGCGGGCGGTGATCCGCAGCGTGTCGTTGGCCTTGTCGCCGACATCGGCATTGCTCTCCGCCTCTGCCCGCACATAGGTGCCGATGCCGCCGAACCAGAGAAGGTCTACCTTCGCCATCAGGATCGCGCGCATGATCTCGACCGGCGTCGCCGTCGTCGACGAAAGGCCGATCGCGGCGGCCGCAGCCTTCGAAAGCTCGATCGACTTCTGGCTGCGCGACACGATGATGCCGCCTTCGGACAGCTTTTCGCGGTCGTAGTCCTGCCAGCTCGACTGGCCCTTGTCGAAGAGGCGCTGCCGCTCTTCGAAGGACGACGCCATGTCCGGATCGGGATCGATAAAGATGTCGCGATGGTCGAACGCCGCGATCAGCCGCGTCGCCTTGGAAAGCAGCATCCCGTTGCCGAACACGTCGCCCGACATGTCGCCGACCCCGGTCACCGTGAAGGTTTCGGTCTGGATGTCGCGGTTCATCTCGCGGAAATGCCGCTTCACCGCCTCCCACGCGCCGCGCGCGGTGATGCCCATCTTCTTGTGGTCGTAGCCGGCCGATCCGCCCGAGGCGAAGGCGTCGTCGAGCCAGAAGCCATGCGCCTGGCTGATCGCGTTCGCCGTATCGGAGAATGTCGCCGTTCCCTTGTCGGCCGCGACCACGAAATAGGGATCGTCCCTGTCGTGCCGCACAACATCAGCCGGCGGCACCACGTGGTCGCCCTCGATATTGTCGGTGACGGAGAGCAGCGAGGTAATGAAGTTGATATAGGCTTTCTTGCCCGCCTCGAAGATTTCGCCGCGCGAACCGCCCACCGGCAACTGCTTCGGAAAGAACCCGCCCTTGGCGCCGACCGGCACGATCACCGCGTTCTTCACCTGCTGCGCCTTGACGAGGCCCAGCACTTCGGTGCGGTAGTCCTGCGCCCGGTCCGACCAGCGCAGTCCGCCGCGCGCCACCGCGCCGAAGCGCAGATGGACGCCCTCGACCTCCGGCCCGTAGACGAAGATTTCCCGCCACGGACGTGGTGCCGGCAGACCGCGTACGGCGCGCGAATCGAGCTTCAGCGCAAGCGATACGCCGTCCTTGTCGGGTGCATAGAAATTGGTCCGCAAGGTCGACTGGATGAGGTTCAGATAGCGCCTGATGACGGCGTCATCATCGATTTGCGGCACCGATTCCAAAGCCGTTTCGATCGATTCGGCCGCTTTTTGAGCTGAAACTTCGCTGTTTTCAGCTCGTTCCGGGTCGAATCGAGCCGAAAAAAGCGCAATCAGATGGCCTGCGATGGCAGGATACCGGTTCAGTACCGAAGCGACGAACTCCTGGTTCTGCGGAATCCCCGCCTGCTGGAGATAGCGGCCATAGGCCCGCAGGAGGCCGATGTTTCGCGCCGTCAGCCCCGCCGTCTGGACCAGCGCCGCATAGGAATCATTGTCGCTCTGCCCGTTCCAGACCGAAAGGAAGACGTCGGCCAGAAGCGCCCCGCCATCGGCCAGATCGATCTCGGCGCCAGACCCGCTCTCGAGTTCCATGTCGTGCAGAAAGACCGGCTTGGCACCCGCCCGCGCGATTTCGAACGTGCGTTCCGAGATCACCCGGAAGCCCATGTTTTCCAGGAGCGGCACGCGTTTCGACAGTGCTACCGGCTCGCCCTGATGATAGATTTTCAGCCCGGCATGAGACGCCGTCTCCGGCTTCTCGCGGTAGAAGTCGATCGCGATCGGCCGGTCGTCGCCGATGTCGGAAATGACAGCCGCATCGCGCATCGCGACCGCGGCGGAGAAGCTGTTGCGATAGGTCTGGTCGAAGCCGGCGGCGAGCGCGGCAAGCTTCGGGTCGGCGCGGTTTTCCGTCACCTCCTCGCGCAGCGCGTCGTCCCAGGTCCGCACGATGTCGCGCATTCCGGCCTCGAGTTCGGCCGGATCGACCTTCGGCGTCTTGCCGCTGGTGCGGCCGATGATGAAGTGGACGCGGGCGAGCGAGCCTTCCGGGAAGGCCGGATAATAGGCCGACAGCCGCCCGTCGAAGACCTTGACGAGATACTGCCCGATCCGCTCGCGCACGTCGGAATCGTAACGGTCGCGTGGCACGTAGACGATCGCCGAGACGAAGCGGTCGAACTGGTCGACGCGGTAGAGCGCGCGCACGCGCGGCCGCTCGCCGAGCGCCAGGATGGCCTCGGCGTGCTTGCGCAGGATCGGCACGGAAATCTGGAACAACTCGTCGCGCGGATAGGATTCCAGAACGTTGATCAGCGCCTTGCCCGAATGGTCGGACGGATCGAAGCCGGATTTCTCGATCACCGCCGCCGCCTTGGAGCGCAGATAGGGGATCTTCATCACCGAGCGCGTGTAGGCCGTGGAGGTGAAGAGGCCGACGATGCGCAGTTCGCCCAGAAGCTTGCCCTTCTGGTCGAAAGTCTTGACGCCGATATAGTCGAGATAGATGCGCCGGTGGACGACCGACTTGGCGTTAGCCTTGGTGACCAGCAGCGCTTCGGGGCCGTAGAGGAAGGCGCGGATTTCCGGGGTCGTCGTCACCGGTTCGCCGCCGCGCCGCAGGACGCGCACTTCCGGATCGGAGAGGATGCCGAGGCCGCCCTTGGGCGAACGCTCCAGCGTGCCGGTTTCCTCGCCGCCCGAGTAGCGCAGTTCGCGCATGCCGAGAAAGGTGAAATTGTCGTCGCGCAGCCATTCGAGGAAGGCGATGGCTTCGCCCACCTGCGCCTTGTCGATCGGCACCGGCTGATAGCGGTATTCGGTGATCGCCTGGTCGAGCCGCGCGAGCATCGGCCGCCAGTTGGTCACCGCCAGCTTGACCTGCGCCAGCACATGTTCGAGCCCACGCTTCAGCGCCTCGCACTCGTCCTGCGTCAGCTTCGGCACATGGACGTGGATGATCGAGACCCGGTCGGTCGCATCGTCGCCCTTGGCGCTGCCCGCTTCGCCCAGAAGCTCGGCGACGCCCTTCTTCTCGTGCCGCACGAGGACGACCGGATGAAGGACGAGCGCGGCTTCGCCGGCCTGCTCGGTGATTTCGGCGAGGACCGAATCGAAAAGGAAGGGCATGTTGTCGTTGATGACGGTGATGGCCGTGACGGCCCGGCCCTGCCGCTCGATCTCGCCCTCATTGTCGAGCACGATCAGGCTGTCGCCGCGCTTGTGGTGCTTCAGCGCCCGGTAGGCGAGCGCGCCGGCGGTGGCGAAAGCCTCGCTCGTATAGGCCTCGCGATCCTCCTCCGGCGCCCGCGCCTTGAAGAAGCCCGCGAGCTTTTCGGCGCCCGCCTCGGTCTTGACCTTCGATGCGGTTGCGGTCTTGCGCACAGCCATGGACGGCGATCTCCCCGATTTCGTCACGTTTTTCTTTCGAGACTAGAACATCCGCCGAGAAAGTGGCACCGGTTTCACGAAAATCAGCGACGCTGCGTCAGTTACAGACAAGTTTGATAGGGAGATGACGGCATGAGCGAACGGGTCACGGCACTGAACATCGAACAGCCCGAATTGTCGGACGGCACCAAGGCCTATTTCGCCAAATGCGAGGAGAAGCTGGGTCTAGTCCCGAACGTCCTCAAATCCTACGCCTTCGATGAGAAGAAGCTGCGCGCCTTCACCGACATGTACAACGATCTGATGCTGGGCGATTCGGGCCTGTCCAAGCTCGAACGCGAGATGATCGCGGTCGCCGTCTCGTCGGTGAACCATTGCTACTACTGCCTGACCGCGCACGGCGCGGCGGTGCGCCAGCTTTCCGGCGATCCGATGCTCGGCGAGATGATGGTGATGAACTATCGCGCGGCCGAACTGTCGGCGAAGCAAAAGGCGATGCTCGATTTCGCGGTCAAGCTAACCGAGAGCCCCGACAAGATCGAGGAAGCCGACCGCAAGGCCCTGCGCGATGCCGGCTTCTCGGACCGCGACATCTTCGACATCGCCTCGACGGTGGGATTCTACAACATGTCGAACCGGGTGGCGGCGGCGATCGACATGCGCCCGAACGATGAGTACCACGCGATGGCGCGGTAGGGCGCGCCCTTCCTTCTCCCCTTCTGGGAGAAGGTGGCTGAGCGAAGCGAAGTCGGATGAGGGGTGTTCCAGCCTGGCACCGCCGCACACCCCTCATCCGCCCCTTCGGGGCACCTTCTCCCACAAGGGGAGAAGGGAAGAGCGCTTACTCCGCCTCGCTCTTCAGCGGCCGTGCCAGAAGCCGCGTCGCGGCATCCTGCATCGTGATGTGCCCGTCGATCAATTCGGCAGTCGCCTCGATGATCGGCGCGTTGACGCCGCGTGTCCGGGCGATCTCGAGCGCGATGCCGGCTGTCGCCGCGCCTTCGGCCAGCGCCAAACCTTCGCGCGACTTGCCCGCGCCAAGCGCCATGCCATAGGCGAAATTGCGCGACTGCGCCGAGCCGCAGGTCAACAGGAGATCGCCGAGCGCCGACAAGCCCATCAGCGTTTCGGGCCGCGCGCCGAAGGCGGCGCCGATGCGGCGCAATTCGACGAAGCCGCGCGTGATGGTCGCCGCCTGCGCGCTCGCGCCGAGCCCCGCGCCCGACACCGCGCCCGCGGCGATGGCGAGCACGTTCTTCAACGCGCCGCCGATCTCGACGCCGACCAAATCGTCGGTGGAATAGCAGCGGAAGGCCGGCGCGGAGAAGAGTTCGGCCAGCGCGAAGGCGCGGTCGCCGTCTTCGCACGCCACGGTCACCGCCGTCGGCAGACCGCGCACCACATCGGTGGCGAAACTCGGGCCGGAAAGGGCGCCGATCGGCGAGACAGGCAGGATTTCGGCGGCAATCTCGGAGACGAGACGACCGGTGGCGCGCTCGATGCCCTTCGCCGCCAGCACCAGCGGCACGCCCGACGACATGTGCGGAGCGGCGTCCGACAGCACCGCGCGCGTCGCCTGCGTGGGGATGACGCTCAGGATCGCGTCAGCACCGGAAAGCGTCGCGCCGAGATCGGTCGAGGCGACCAGTCCCTCGTCAAGCGCAACGCCCGGCAGATAACGCGGATTCTCGCGGCGCTCGTTGATGGCTGAAACCGTTTCCGCGTCGCGTGCCCACAGCCGCGTTTCGTGTCCGGCGCGGATCATCGTGACGGCCAGCGCCGTGCCCCAAGCGCCGCCGCCGAGGATCGCGATTTTCGCCCTCATGCCTTGGCTCCCCTCTTGCCCGAACCGATGACCGGCGCGGCGCCCTCGTCGAGCGGCCAGCGCGAGCGCGGGCTGAGCGCCATCGCATCCTCGCCTTCGATGCCTGCGCCGAGCCGTTCGAGCCCCGCCCAGGCGATCATCGCCGCATTGTCGGTGCAGAGCGCCAGCGGCGGCGCGATCAGTCGGAAGCCGGCGGCCGCGCAGGAGGCTTCGAGCGCAGCGCGGATCGCCTTGTTGGCCGCGACGCCGCCGGCGACGACCAGCACACGGTCCTCGATCGCGGGAAAGGCCGACAGCGCCTTGCCGAGTCGTTCCTGCAGCGTCTCGACGATGGCCCGCTGGAACGAGGCGCAGATGTCGGCGACGTCCTGATCTGACACCGGCGCGATGGAATTCGCCGCCTGTCGCACCGCCGTCTTGAGCCCCGAGAACGAAAAATCCGGCCGCGCCTCGCCGCGCAGCGGGCGCGGGAAGGCAAAGCGTTTTGCATTGCCGCGCGCCGCCCATTCCTCGACGCTGGGGCCGCCCGGATAGGGCAGGCCGAGAAGCTTCGCCGTCTTGTCGAACGCCTCGCCGAGCGCATCGTCTATGGTGGACCCGAGGCGGCGATAGTCACCGACGCCGCGCACCTCGACGATCTGCGTGTGGCCGCCGGAGACGAGCAGCAGCAGGTAGGGGAACGCCACGTCCTCGACCAGCCGCGCCGTCAGCGCATGGCCTTCGAGGTGGTTGACCGCGACCAGCGGTACGCCCGATGCGGCCGACAGCGCCTTCGCCGTCATCAGCCCGACGATCAGCCCGCCGATCAACCCCGGCCCGGCGGTGACGGCGATGGCGTCGAGATGGGAAAGCTCGACGCCCGCTTCGGCCAGCGCCGCCTCGATGACGCCATCGACGGCCTCGACATGGGCGCGGGCGGCGATCTCCGGCACCACGCCGCCGAAGGCCGCGTGGTCCTCGATCTGGCTCAGGACGATGTTGGACAGGATGCGCGGCGTGCCGTCCGGCGCGCGCTCGACCACCGCCGCCGCCGTCTCGTCGCAGCTCGTCTCGATGCCAAGCACGCGCATTTCGTCGCTACACCTTTTCGGAACGGGTCGTTCGGTTGCCGTTGCCGGCCATCGTCGCTAGGTAGGGGCGACCTATCATGGACGCCACTTGATGCAAACAGACCTGTTGAGGATCGGAACGCGCGGCAGCGCCCTTGCGCTGGCGCAGGCGGAAGAGACGCGCGCGCGCCTGATGGCCGCGCATGCCCTGCCGCAGGAGGCGCTCGAGATCGTCGTCATATCGACTTCCGGCGACCGCATCCAGGACCGTCCGCTCTCCGAGGCCGGCGGAAAGGGGCTGTTCACCAAGGAGATCGAGGAAGCGCTCCTGTCGGGCGCGATCGACATCGCCGTCCATTCGTCCAAGGACATGCCGACCGCGCTGCCCGAGGGGCTGGAACTCTCCTGCTTCCTCGAACGCGAAGACGTGCGCGACGCCTATATCGGCCGCGTAGCGCCGAAGCTCCTCGACCTGCCTGAAAATGCTGTTATCGGCTCGTCCTCGCTACGCCGACAGGCGCTGATCCGGCGCCTGCGCCCCGACATCGACGTCGTTCTCTATCGCGGCAACGTGCAGACGCGGCTGCGCAAGCTGGAGGAAGGCGTGGTAGACGCGACGCTTCTGGCCAATGCCGGCCTGAAGCGGCTCGGTCTCGCCCATGTCATCACCGAACTTCTGCCTGTCGAGACCTTTCCGCCCGCGCCGGGCCAGGGTGCGATCTGCATCGAAAGCCGCGTCGGTGACGCGCGCATCGGCAAGCTGCTCGAGCCCATCGGGCATCTGGCGACGACCGAGGCGCTGACCTGCGAGCGCGCGTTTCTGGCGACGCTCGACGGCTCCTGCCGCACGCCGCTTGCCGGCCATGCGCAGATCGGCGGCGAAGCGCTCTCCTTCTTCGGCATGATCCTGTCGCCGGACGGAAGGCATGTGCACGAAATCCGGGCCGAAGGCCGTGCCGTCGATGCCGCTTTGATCGGCGCAAAGGCCGGTGCCGACATCCGCGACCGCGCGGGGCCCGCCTTCTTCGAAAGCTGGAGCTGACGATGGCGCGGCGCGTGCTGGTGACCCGGCCCGAGCCCGGCGCCGCCGCCACCGCCGCGCGGCTGATCGAGCGCGGCTACGCGCCGGTCGTGCTGCCGTTGACCGAGATCGTGGCGCTGGAGCCAATCGCGCTTCCCGAACGCATCGACGCGGTCGTCGCGACGAGCGCCAACGCGTTTCGCCATGCGCCGGCTTCCCTGATGGAAAAGCTGCGCCACCTGCCGCTCCATGTCGTCGGCGCGAAGACCGCCGAGGCTGCAGGCCGCGAGGTCGTGTCGGTTGCACCCGATGCGAGGGCACTGGCGCAGATGCTTTCCGGCCGCCTTGCCGCAGCGTCGCATGTTCTGCACCTGACTGGCCGTGTCCGCCGTCCCGAACTCAGGCTTGCCCTTGAAGCACAGGGCCATCGGGTGACGGAAATCGAGCTCTACGACGCACGCGCCACCGAGTTCGCGCCAGGCGAAACCGGAACCAAACTGGGGTCGGAACCGTTTTGGGCCGCATTGGTCTATTCGCAGCGCGGGGGCGAAATTCTGGGTAGGATCGCTGCCAAGGCACCGTCCAGCTTCCAACCCACGGTCTTCGTGTGCATATCCGCCGAGGCGGCAGCAGGTCTGGCAGGGCGGCGTATCGGACTTGCCGCGACGCCCGATGAAGCGGGCATGATGGCAAAGCTTGCGGAACTTGATCAAAGCGCGGCCGCATCCGGGTAATTGGCTGCATATGGATAATTGAAGGGGAGTGGCATGTCGAAGACGCCGAAATCACGCTATTCGGAGCCGAAGAAGGCCGGATCGACCATCGACATCGACCCGAAGGACGTGACGCGTCTCGACAACAAGGCGGCCAACCCCGGCACCTCCGAGGAAAATATCAGCGACATCACCGACCCTGCCGCGATCGGCGCGGACAAGGCGGCGGCGGCTGCCGTTGAGGCCAAGACCGAGCCTATGATCGCCTCCAAGCCGGAGCCTGTGAAGGAAGCCAAGGCACCCACCGCCAAGGTGGAGGCTGCCAAGACCGACACAGCATCAGCATCCAAACCGATCGAGACGCCAAAGCCCGCTCCCAAGACTGATGCTCCCAAACCCGACACCAAACCAGCGACCCCGTCGGCCTTCGCCACCTCGCAGGCATCCTCCCCACGTCCCGCAACGGCGCAGGCCGATTCCAGGCGCGGCGGCAGCGCCCTGATGGGCGGCATCGTCGGCGGTCTGATCGTGCTCGCGCTCGGCGCCGGGCTGCAGGCCGCCGGCATCTGGCCCGGTACGCAACAGGGCAATGACGAGCAGGTCGCAGCGTTGCAGGCCGAGATCGAGACGTTGCGAGGCGAGATCGCGAATGCGGGCGCGTCGGAAGATGTGGCGGCGCTGCGCTCCGAATTCGAGGAACTGCGCTCCGCATCCGGCGACACTTCGGCGACCGACGACAGGCTTGCCGCGCTCGAACAAGCGATCGCCGCCGTCAGCGACGCGCCCGACGCCGAAGCTGCGCTCGCCGAGGTCGAACAGCAGCTTGCAAGCGCTGGTGAAGCATCGAGCGCCAATGCCGAACGGCTCGACGACATCGAGGCACGGCTAGGCGAACTCGAAAACAGCGGCGCGCAGCGCGTCATCGCGGCGTCGGCGCTGAAATCCGCGATCGATCGTGGCCAGCCCTTCGCGACCGAACTCGAAACCTATGCCGGTCTCGACGCCGACGCGGCGGAAGTCGGCGAGTTGCGCGACTTCGCGGCCGACGGCGTCGCCACGCGGGCGCAGATCGCGGAAGAAGTGGGACAGGCGGCACAGGCGATGGTCGCAGCTTCCAGCGGCGTCGACGAAAATGCCGGCATCATGGACCGCCTGTCGGCCAGCGCCCGCTCGCTCGTCCAGGTCCGCCCCGTCGGCATGGCCGAGGGCGAGGATGTCGGCGCGAAGGTCGCGCGGCTCGAAGCCTCGGTGCGCGCCGACGACTACGAGCGCGCCATCGCCGAATATGACGGCCTGCCGGAAAACGTTCAGGCCGCCGGTGCGGACTTCATGGCCAAGGTGCGCGCCCGCCATGCCGCCGACCAGTTGATCGACCGTGCTCTGACCACCGCGCTCCAGGGCGCCTGAGGGAACGAAACATCATGATCCGCATCCTGTTTTTCCTCGTTCCCGTCTTCATCCTCGGCTTCGCCTTCGCCTGGCTTGCCGACCGCCCGGGCGATCTGACGCTGACCTTCGGCGGCTACCAGATGCAGGTGAGCCTGCTCGTTGCCGCGATCCTGATCACCGCCGTCGTCGCCGCCGCAATGATCCTCTGGTGGCTGGTCAAGTCGATCGTCACCAGCCCGCACACGATCTCGCGCCACTTCCGCACCCGACGCCGCGACCGCGGCTACGAGGCGCTGTCGATGGGCATGATCGCGGCCGGCGCCGGCGATCCGGCGCTCGCGCGGCGCAAGAAGAAGGAGGCGCTGAAGCTCCTCTCCTCCGACCGCGAACCGCTGGTCCATCTCCTCGACGCGCAGGCGTCCTTGCTCGAAGGCGATCATCCGGGCGCGCGGCAGAAGTTCGAGGCGATGCTCGACAAGCCCGAGATGAAACTTCTCGGCCTGCGCGGCCTCTACCTCGAAGCCGAGCGCGTGGGCGATCGGCAGGCCGCGCGGCACTATGCCGAACGCGCCGTCGAAACCGCGCCGCAGCTTGCCTGGGCGTCCGGCGCGGCGCTGGAAGAAAAGTCTGAGGCAGGCGAGTGGGACGCCGCGCTGCGCCTCGTCGACACGCAGAAATCGACCCAGCAGATCGACCGCGAGACCGCCGAACGCCGCAAGGCGGTGCTGCTGACAGCCAAGGCCACCGAACTCCTCGATGCCGAACCAGTGCAGGCGAAGAACGCGGCTCTCGAGGCGCACCGCCTCGCGCCCGACCTCGTCCCGGCTGCAATCGTCGCGGCCAAGGCGCTGTTCCGCCTCGACGATCTGCGCAAGGGCGCGAAGATTCTCGAAGCCGGCTGGAAGCGCAACGCGCATCCCGAGATCGCCGACGCCTATGTCAATGCGCGCCTCGGCGATTCGACGCTGGATCGTCTGACGCGGGCGAAGAAGTTGCAGGCGCTGAAACAGAACAATCCCGAATCCGCGCTCGCAGTCGCCCGCGCCGCGCTCGCCGCCGGCGATTACAAGCTTGCCCGCGCGCAAGCCGAAGCCGCGATCCGGCAGGAACCGCGCGAAGGCGCCTATCTGCTTCTGGCCGATATCGAGGAGACTGAGACCGGCGACCAGGGCCGTGTGCGCCAGTGGCTCGGCAAGGCCGTCCGCGCACCGCGCGATTCGGCCTGGGTCGCCGACGGCTACGTCTCGGACCGCTGGGCGCCGCTCTCGCCGGTCACGGGCCGCCTCGACGCCTTCGAATGGCGCGCTCCGGTCGAGCGGCTCGGCCAAGTCATCGAGGCCGGCGACGAGGCACTCGCGATCACCCCCACCCTGCCCGCGCCGATCGAGCACGACGAGCACCGGCCGACGAAGCCGGTGGTCGCCGCCGAGACGGAGCCGGTCGAGGACATCATCGTCGAAGAACCGATGAAGACCGCGCCCGAGCCGGCAAGCGAGCCCGAAACGAAGCCGGCGAAGGCGGTGGCTCCGGTGGCCGTTCCCAAACCCGTCGCCACGGTCGAGCCTGACCCTGTCATCGAACCGACGCCGCCCGAAAAACCGGCCTCGAAACCCGAACCGGCCCGCCCCGTCGCCGCAAACGACGCCAAGGGCCCGGCTCCCGTCGCGGCGCTCGCTGCCGCTGCCGAGCCAGTAGCTTCTGCTCCGCTCGACGCCGAGATGATCGAGGACGAGACCGATCGACCGACCAGAATGCCGATCCCGGACGATCCGGGCGTCGAGGAAGGCGAAAAGCCGGCAGTGGAGAGTCGGTTCAGGCTGTTCTGAGGTTTGCGTGGGTGGTGGGTGCTGTTTTTGCGAAGGGGACCCCCACCCTTGATCCCTCCCCACAAGGGGAGGGAAGGCATCCACGTCGTGCCTCATCCTTTAATCCGGGACCAGCTTTGACGGATTGAACGCCGCGCCCACGGATTCCCTCCCCCTTGTGGGGAGGGATAAAGGGTGGGGGTCACTTCAGAAGAAACCAATCTCCTCCACCCCCACATCCAAACGATTGCCCGCATCTTGGCCTTTTGGCCGTCCTTGCGCTAAATGAAGGCATTCGGGCGCGATTCGCTGGTCGTGCCGCAAGGGACCTGACGCCGCCTCATGCTCGACCGCCTTCTTTCGCTTTTCCGTGACGTTCCCGCGGGCCGATCCGACACCGACCGCTCCGACGATCCGAGGGTGGCGGTTGCGGCGTTGATGTACCACATCATCGATGCGGACGGCGTGCGCGGCGCGGACGAAGCCGATGCGCTGCGCCGGACCATCGCGGAGGCCTACCGGCTTTCCGGCGACGAACTCGACCGCATCCTCGTCGCGGGCGAGACTGCCGAGCGGGACGCGGTCGATCTCTACGCCTTCACCAGTGTCATCAATCGGCATCTGGATTTGCCGGCAAGGCAGGAACTGATCTCGCTCCTGTGGGAAATGGTCTACGCCGATGGCGAGCGCCATGAACTGGAAGACAATCTCGTCTGGCGCGTTTGCGAACTCGTCGGCATCGACGGGCCGGAACGCGTGGCCCTGCGCCAGCGCGTCGCCGAACGCCTGCAATTCAGGAACGAAGACAACGGATAGACGAATGTTGCACGGACCGATCTCGAAAGACGCATCCCACAAGGGGAAGCAGATCCTGATCGTCCTGCATCAGGAGCATTCGAGCCCCGGCCGCGTCGGGCAGTTGCTCGCCGCCGACGGCTACCATCTCGACATCCGCCGCCCGCCTCTGGGCGATGCTTTGCCCGCCACGCTCGCCGACCACGAGGGCGTCGTGATCTTCGGCGGGCCGATGAGCGCCAACGACCCGGAAGAATTCGTCAAGCGCGAGACCGACTGGATCTCGGTGCCGCTGCGTGAGGAAAAGCCGTTTCTCGGCATCTGCCTCGGTGCGCAGATGCTGGTCAATCATCTCGGCGGCAAGGTCGGCGGGCGCGACGACGGTCATGTCGAGATCGGCTGGTATCCGATCGAGGCCACCGACGAGGCGCGCGCGCTGCCACTCGATTGGCCGTCAATGGTCTACCAGTTCCACCGCGAGGGTTTTTCGCTGCCTTCGGGCGCGAAACTTCTGGCGACCGCCGAATCCTACCCCAACCAGGCGTTCCGCTATGGCCACAATGCCTGGGGCATCCAGTTCCACGCCGAACTGACGCGCGTCATGATGCACAAATGGGTGGTCAAGGGCGCGCATCGCTTCGTCCTGCCCGGCGCTCAGCAGGGCCGCGACCATCTGCACGGCCGCATGCTGTGGGATCTGAAGCTCAAGGCCTGGCTCGACGGCTTTTTGAAGCTCATTTTCGACCGCGAGGCGTTCGAGGCGTCACATGCGTCCGTCGAGACGTCGCGCCTTTCTGAGTTCGGGAAATAGCCAGGCCCACAGGCCCGCGACGCCGACCGCGCCGATGCCGCCCAGCACCACCGCCGGCACCGTTCCAATCATGGCGGCCATCGTCCCGGCGCGGAACTCGCCAAGCTCGTTCGATGCACCGACGAACACCATGTTGACCGCATTGACGCGGCCGCGCACGCGGTCGGGTGTCCAGAGCTGGATCAGCGTCTCGCGGATATAGACCGAGATCATGTCGGCGGCGCCCAGAAGCGCCAGCGCGACGATCGACAGCCACGGAATGGTGGAAAGGCCGAAGATCGCGGTGAAGACGCCGAACAGGCCGACGAAGACGAACATGATGATGCCGGCATGGTCGCGGATCGGATGGCCCGCGAGCCAGATGGCGACGCCGATGGCGCCGATGCCCGGCGCGGCGCGCAGGAGCCCGAGGCCCCAGGGGCCGAGTTCGAGAATATCGCGCGCATAGACCGGCAGCAGCGCGACCGCACCGCCCAGAAGCACGGCGAAGAGATCGAGCGAGATCGCGCCGAGCACCACCTTTTCCGACCGGATGTAGCGGAATCCGGCGAAGATCGTCTCCAGCGACGGACGCTCGGTTTCGGTGTGCTGCTTCGGCTTGGGGATCGAGAAGATCAAGAGCGAGGCGATGCCCATCATCGCCGCCGCGGTGCCGTAGGCAGCCTCGCTGGCAAGGCCGTAGAGGAGGCCGCCGGCGACCGGCCCGACGATGGTCGCGGTCTGCCAGGCCGACGAGTTCCACGCCACGGCGTTGGCGAAATCCTTCGGCGGGACGAGATTGGCGACGAGCGAGGCGGAAGCCGGTCCGAAGAAGGCGCGCGCGACGCCGAAGACGAGCAGCACCGCGAAGACCGGCGCGGCCGAGCCGAGCCCGCGGACGGAAAGCCAGAGCAGCGCCGCGGCGCAGCCCATCTCGAGCAGCGACGCGAGCCCCATGACGAGCCGGCGGCCGAACCGGTCGGCGACCGCGCCCGTCACCAGCACGAGCAGCAAGGCCGGCGCAAATTGGACGAGGCCGACGAGGCCGAGATCGAACGGATCGCGCGTCAGATCGTAGACCTGCCAGCCGACCGCGACCGAGACGATCTGCGTCGCGAAGGTCATGAAGAACCGCGCCACCCAGAAGCGCAGATAGGAGGAATGGCGAAACGCCGCGTAGCGGTCGTCGGGATGCGCGGTTTCGGCTTCGGTCATGGGCGGGTCCGGATCGGCTGCACCGTCTGATAGACCCTTTCGCGCCCCGGCGCGCCTCTACCAAGCGGCTGGACCAGCGCTTCTCGCGCGCTTGCGCCATGCAACCTATCGGCGTCTTCAAGGTTTCGCTCATAGACGAAAAGGGGCGACAGGAATGGACGAGACGGGCAGGACGACGGGGCGCGGACGGAACGCGGACCGTCCTTCGGCAATCCCCGCAAGGGGCTGGAAGGACATCGCCTGGCGGGTCTGGGCCAACATCAACGAACATCGCGTCATGCTGATCGCCGCAGGCGTCACTTTCTACCTGCTGCTGGCGCTGTTTCCCGCGCTTGCC
The DNA here is from genome assembly GCF_052435475.1 of Aliihoeflea sp. Taxonomy (NCBI): domain Bacteria; kingdom Pseudomonadati; phylum Pseudomonadota; class Alphaproteobacteria; order Hyphomicrobiales; family Phyllobacteriaceae; genus Aliihoeflea; species Aliihoeflea sp. The sequence continues at coordinate 100,355 of NZ_JBQVMV010000005.1, read as the reverse complement.
GCCTTCGTCTCGCTCTACGGCTTCGTCGCCGATCCGGTGACCGTCGGCGACCACATCTCGTTTCTGGGCGGCCTGCTCCCGTCGGCGTCGCTCGACCTCATCTATGCCCAGCTCGAGGCGCTCGCCGAGCAGCGGCCGGAGGCGCTGAGCTTCGGCTTCGTCCTCGGCTTCCTCATCGCCCTTTGGAGCGCCAATAACGGCATCAAGTCGATGTTCGAGGCGATGAACGTCGCCAATCAGGAGAACGAGAAGCGCTCCTTCGTGAGGCTGAACCTGAGCTCGTTCTGCTTCACGCTCGGCGCAATGTTCCTCGCCATCGCCTTCATCTTCACCGTCGGCGTGGTGCCCGCGATCCTCGCCCTTTTGCGCCTCGACGATTTCGGCCCGATGCTGATCGCGGCCCTGCGCTGGCCGGTCATGCTCGTCATCATCGTCACCGGCATCTCGCTGCTCTACCGGTTCGGCCCGAGCCGCGAGCAGGCCAAGTGGCGCTGGCTGTCCTGGGGCGCGTGCTTCGCCTCGGTCGTGTGGATCGTGACCTCATTCGGCTTTTCCTACTACCTGCAGAATTTCGCCGACTACAACGCGACCTACGGCTCGCTCGGCGCGGTCATCGGCTTCATGATGTGGACGTGGATTTCCGCCATGATCGTCATCGTCGGCGCCGAGATCAACGCCGAGATGGAGCACCAGACTGCCCTCGACACGACGACCGGCGCGGACCTGCCCATGGGCATTCGCGGTGCGACCATGGCCGACACGCTCGGCAAGCCGGCCGAGACCTTCGTTCCCGACGAACACATGAACGACGACGGCGCGCGGGCCGGCAAGGCCCATGTCGGCATCCTCGCCGCGGCAGCCGTCATCATGATGGCGATCCCGGTCCTGCATCGGGTGCGCTGACGCGCGGATGCGACGTCTTTGCAACAGAATTGCGACAATCTGTCCATCAGTCTGGAATAAGCGTTGCAGGGCTTCGTTCAATATCCGTTAAGTCGAATATTGAACGAGCTAACTATGACGTTCATCCAGCCGCGTACCAAAGCATGCACTGGGTGAGTATTTAGCTGTTGCTAATATGGATATTGCTGCGGATGGGCAGGCAAGTACTCGAATTGCGCGATGCTGTTCCCGTTTGTCGCGGCAATGCGCGAAATATCTACGACCTGCCCATTTATCCCGGCAGTGTCCTCAAGACCGTTCGCCCCGACAAGGTCGACGAGAACGGATTTCTCGCCGGCAAGAGCGCCATCAAGAAGGTACGTCTGGAGGGCTGCTATCACGGGTTTGCGCGCGAACTGCGCGAATTTCTGATCCAGTTTCGCAAACACCGTTGCGAGTCGGCGTTTTCACTTCCGATCGCTCATATTCACGGCATCGTCCAGACCGACGAGGGGGCCGGTCTTCTCGTCGAGAAGATCGTCGGAACAGATGGCGGTCTTGCACCGACGATCGGAAGCCTGCAAGCGTCCGGCACGCTTGCCAACAAGCACCGGCAGGCGCTCGAGACCATGTTCGAGCGCTGCCGGGAACTGCATATCGTCCTGAACGATATCCATGCCAACAACATCGTCTATACCGAGGCGCGCAACGGCATACCTGAATGCGTGTGCGTGGATGGCTATGGCGAGCGCGTCCTGATCCCGATTCAACGTTGGTCCAAATGGGTCAATCGGCGCAGGATCGACCAGATCGCACGCGATGCCGATCAATATCTCGGCGGGGATACGCGTTGCGAACCTTGGGGGCGGCAACGTCGAATGCGCCAGGCGGCTGCGCGCGCCTGAAGACTGGGTGCGCCGAGCGGGATCGAACCGCTGACATCGGCATGGCAAACTTGCTCTATTCCCACGGCATCCGCGTCGACCGCGTTCGATACCGGAACCTTATGACGGCGCCTCGGCTGTCTTGCGTCCACGCAGGCGCGCCCATAGCGGGGTCTGGCCGACGATGATCGCGATCAGCGAGAGGGTCAGGATCAGCGACAGCGGACTGGTGAAGAACTCGCCGGCGAAGATCATCACATCGTCGCGCGCGGAGATCATCGCACGCCTGTAGGAGACGTCCATCAGTGGCCCGAGGATAATGCCCAGGATGACCGGCGCGACGGGAAACCCGTACACTTTCAGGAAGTAGCCGAGAATGCCGAAGGCCAGCATCCAGTAGACATCGGTCACGCTGTTCTGCACCGCGAACGTGCCGACGACAGACAGGACGACGATGAGGGGCAGGATGATGCCCTTGGGCAGTTCCACGATCTTCGAGAAGAGCTTGATGCCGCTGAGGCCGAAGATCAGCAGGAAGATGTTGGCCAGCACGAGATTGCCGACGATGAACCAGAAGAGATGCGGCGTCTCGACCATCAGCAGCGGGCCGGGCTTCAGACCGTGGATATAGAGGGCGCCGATGATGATCGCCGTCACCGCGTCACCGGGGATGCCGAGCGTCAGCATGGGCACATAGGCGCCGCCGACCGCGGCGTTGTTGGCCGATTCGGGCGCCACAAGCCCTTCATAGGCGCCTTCGCCGAAGGGGCGCGACGGGTTCTTGACCGTCCGTTTCGCCTGGTCGTAGGCGAGCAGCGAGGCGATGTCTCCGCCCGTTCCGGGCAGCGCACCGATGGTCACGCCGATCGCGGACGACTGCAGCGAGAGCGGAAGGTATTTGCGGATCAGCGACCATTTTGGAATGACGCTGCCGACCTTCTGCTTGATTGCCGGCAGGTCGAAGGTCCGCAACTGATAGAGGACTTCGGCAACGCCGAAGAAGCCGATCATCGCGGCGACATAGGAGATGCCGCCCATCAGGCTGAATTCGCCAAAGGTGAAGCGCGCCTGCGCCGTCATCGGGTCCATTCCGACGAGGCCGATGACGATGCCCAGCGAAGCGGCGAAGATGCCCTTGGCGAGCGAACTCGCGGCCAGGCTGCCGACAAGCAGAATGCCGATGATGGCGATCAGCAGATAGTCGCGCGGCGCGAACATCAAGGCGAATTTCGAGATCACCGGCGCGGCCACCGCGAGCGCGATGATGCCCACGAAGCCCCCGATGACCGACATGACCGTCGAAAGGCCGATGGCCGGCCCCGCCTCGCCGCGCTGGGCGAGCGGATAGCCGTCGAGTGCGGTCGCGACAGCGCTTGGCGCGCCGGGAATGTTGAGCAGAATGGCGGTGCGCGAACCGCCATAGACGCCGCCCATATAGACGCCCGCGATCAGGGCCAGCGCGTCGTTCACGTCCCAGGTGAAGGTGAAGGAGATCAGGATCGATGCGGCCATCGTCACCGACAGGCCGGGTATGGCGCCGATATAGATGCCGGCGAACGTGCCGATCGCCGTCCAGACGAGCAGGCTGGGATCGAGCCATCCCATGAAGAAGTAGCCGAAATTCTCCATCAGAAGAATGCTCCCCTCGGCAGAACGACGACGAAGACGTAGCGGAACAGGCCGTAGATCACGGCGACCGAGACGGCGCTGATCACGAGCGTCAGCAAGAGCCGCTTGCGGTAGAGCAGGATCATGGCAGCCGACAGGAAGAGGTAGGAAGCGACGATGAAGCCGAGCGGCTGAAGGGCGAGCATGTAGCCGATGATCAGGGCCGCAAACGCCACGATGCGAAACGAGACCACGTCGCCGAAGAACTGCCGGCCATCGCCGCCGCCCTCTCGCCGGGCCGATTTCACGATGATGACGATCGCGGTCAACACCATCGTTCCCGTCGCCAGCATCGGGAAGACGCCGGCCGACGACAGCGACTTGAAGCCGGCGATCGACCACGCCTGATAGGCAAGGACGAGGCTGGCGATTGCCAGGAGGACATTGAAGATCGCGCTGCCGGGCGCTACGCCCTCGGGCGCGCGCTGATAGGCGGTGCTGCCGGTCTGGTCAGGCTCGTTCATGGGGTCCTCCCGCGGCAGCCATCCGCTTTTCGAGCGCTCGCAAGGTTCATCTGGCGCTCTGATCTTGCTGGGATTTCATTGCACCGTCCGCGCTCGTGGCACGAACGAGCGACCCGTCCGCCGCCAAGCGGCGGACAGGCCGTTGCGTCCGGGTCAGGGACGCGGGATGTTCAGTTCCTCGGGCGAGCGCTCGACTGCGCCGGCATCGGCCAGCGTCCAGACAGTAGCGGACTGCCACTGCTTCAAAAACGCGTTCGCCTCTTCACCTGATATGTTCATCGTGATGTTGGTGCGGTCGGCCATGAGCGTCTTGAAGGCGTCGGTGTCGGCCGCGGTCTTGAACGCTTCCGTGAGCTTGGCCTTGACGTCGTCCGGCGTGTCCGCCTTGACGAAGACGCCATAGAACGGGCCCCAGGGGAGCAGCGAGGAAAGCTCGGGATAGTCTTCGGTGATGGGCGGTACGCCCGGCAGCGCGTCGATCTCCTCGGCATTGAAGACCGCCAGCGGCTTGACCGTGCCGGCCTTGATCAATTCGGCTGCGGCGGAGGCGCCGACGGGCATGAAGTCGACATGACCGCCCTGAAGCGCAGTCAGGCCGGGGCCCTCGCCATCGAACGGAACGGCCGTCACCTCGTAATCCGCAACCGTCGAGAGCATCGCGCCGATGACGTAGGGAATGCCGCCAGGCCCAGTCGAGCCCATCTTGATCTCGCCCGGCCGGCTCTGCGCATCGGCGACGACATCGGCAAAGCTTTCCCACGGCGAATCCGGGTTCGTGACGATGACGCCGACGCCGCGGCCCAGGATGTTGACCGGATAAAACTGGTTGTAGTCGATCTCGCCGAGCCCCATCACGCCATGAAGCTGCGGGTTCTCCGCGCCGAAGAGGATCGTGTAGCCGTCGGACGGGGCCGAGGCGACATAGGTGGTCGAGATCGCGCCGGCTGCGCCGGCCTTGTTGAGCATGACGATCTTCTGGCCGAGCGCTTCTTCGGCGGCCGGCGTCACGGCGCGCGCGACGACATCGGTCGCCCCGCCCGCGCCCCACATGATGACACCCAGAAGCTCGCGCTCCGGATAGTCCTGCGCGACGGCCACGCCGACCGAGGCCGCCAGGCCGGCAGCCATTACGATGCTACGGATCATTTCATTCCTCCCAAATGGCAACGAGACACCATGCGGCAACCCGGCATTCAACGCAGGCGCGGACTTGCCCTCCCGCTAGCCGCATGCGTTCCGCCATTTACAAGCAGCGTGCGTGCAAACACAATTACCAAGATCGTCGAATGACATAACATCAGGTTAAGGTTGGCTCGAGATGCTGACGTTGCGACAGGTCGAAGTGGTTCGTGCGATCATGGTTTCGGGCTCCATCGCCGGGGCTGCACGCCATCTCAATGTTTCGCAGCCGGGCATCAGCCGCCTGATGAAGCATCTGGAAACCTCCCTCGGCATCAGGCTTTTCGTCCGCCGCGGCGGCCGCTACGTACCAGCGGAGGAGGCGCGCGCCGTGTTCGAGCAGATCAACGACGTGCATCGCAAGATCGACGACCTCCAGCTTGCGATCGACCGGCTCGCCCGGGGCAAGGATGTCGGGCTGCAGTTCGGATCGGTGCCCTCGATCGCCAACGTCATGGTCCCGCGCGCGGTGGTCGCGATGCAGAAGCGCTATCCCGACCTGCGGCTCAACATCGACATCATCAAGATCGAGGAAGCCGTGGACTATCTGATGCTGGCGCGCGGCGAGGTCGCGCTGATGAGCTACCGCCTCGACCACCCCTCGCTCGTCTTCGAGCCGCTGGCGACCGGCAAGCTCGTCTTCATCACCGCGCCCGACCACGAGGCCGCGCGGATGCCCAGCATTTCCGTTGCGCAGATCGCCCGCTACCCGCTCATCGGCATCGATCCGAACGACCCTTACGGCCGCATCATGGTCTCGCTCTTCGAGCGGCACGGCTTCGAATACAACATCCCGATCCGCGCGCGCTTCGGCACGACCGTGATGTCGCTCGTCGAACGCAATGCGGGCGTCGCCGTCATCGACACGTTCTCGGTCGCCGATATCGGCAGTGGGCGCCTTGCCGTGATCCCGATCGAGGAGGAAACGAGCTTTCAGACCTATTTCGCCACGCGGCGCGACAGCTCCATTTCCAGTTTCGCCGGCAGTCTCATTCAGGAACTCAAGAAATGCATGACCTCCGCGCCCGACGCGCCGGATTGAACCGTATCAAGAGAATGGCCCCCGGCGGCCCTCTCAACTCTCTCATGCAGGGAGGGCGCGTCTGTTCTGGATGAACGTCATCACAAGTGTCGGCGCGGCGATCAGGAGCGCGATCCCGGCAGTTTCCAGGTTCGACAGCCCGAGGCTCTGAACGCCCGGTGCGGCCAGCGCAAGTCCGCCGATTGCGAGCATGATCCGCATCGCGTAGCCCGGCGCTCCGTCCTGTATCGCACCCAGACCCGCGATGTATCCCTGAACGGCGGAGCCGATGAAGAGGACGCCGACGAGGGCGGTGACGAAGACCGCGCCGACTTCGAGCGGCGTGCCTTGCCCGATGAGCGCGGGATTGAGGACGAAGAAAAACGGAACGACGTAGATCACGCTGCCGAGGACACAGGCCGACGCCGCAGCCTTCATCGGGCTGACGCCCGCGATCGTCGCCGCCGCGAAGGCGCCGAGCGCGACCGGCGGCGTGATGAAGGACACCATGCCCCAGTAGAGAATGAAGAGGTGCACGGCCAGCGGGTCGAGGCCCGACTGCACCAGTGCCGGCGCCAGGACGATGGCGAGGAAGATGTAGCAGGCGGTGACCGTCATACCCATGCCGAAGATGAACGCCGTCGCGGCGCCCATGATCAGCAAGGTCAGCGTTCCGTCGCCGGCGAGGAAGACGAGATCGTTGACCAGCGTGCCGGCGAGGCCGGTTGCCGAAAACGCCCCGACGATCATGCCGACGGCCAGCAGCAGCGCCACGAGTTCCGCGAGCGAACGGCCGATCGAGACGAGCAGATCGGCGAAGCCGCCGATGGAAAGCCGCGTCGACGGCCAGATCTGGTTGATGATCAGGAGCAGCGCCGTCGCATAGAACGGCGCCAGCGTTTCCTGCCGCAGGCCGATCATGACGAAGATCAGGACTGCGAACACCGCGATGTACTGCCAGCCCTCCGCGAAGGTTTGCCGGAATGTCGGCAGTTCGCTCTCGGGCATGCCCTTGAGGTTGCGCTTGGCGGCATAGGCGTCAAGCTGGACGAACAGCGCGAAATAGAAGAGGACCGACGGAATGATGGCGGCAATGGCGATCTCGACATACGGCCGGCCGAGGAACGACGCCATGATGAAGGCGGTCGTGCCCATGACGGGCGGCATCAATGTCCCGCCCGTCGAGGCGCAGGCTTCGGTGCCGGCGGCATAGCGCGCGGAAAACCCGGCGCGCTTCATCGCAGGTATCGTGACCACGCCTGTCGTCAGCACGTTGGAGATGACGCTTCCCGACATCGACCCCATGAAACCCGAGGCAAAGATCGCGACCTTCGCCGCGCCGCCGCGGAATCGGCCCACGAGCGCGAGCGCCAGATTGTTGAAGAACCTGCCACCGCCGGTGAACTGAAGCGCCGCCCCGAAGACGATGAAGCCGATGACGAGTTGCCCGAAAGCCCGCATCGGAATGCCGAACGAGCTTTCGGCGGAAATGATGTGGAATGCGATCGTCTCGTTGAGCGGAGACGGAAATCCCGAGATCGGGCCCGGCATCTTGTCGGCGACGACCGGATAGAGCGAGAACAGCAGCACCAGCACGAAGATGATGAGGCCGCCGGTGCGGCGGGCGCCTTCGAGAATGAGCGCCCACATGACGAAGCTCAGATAGGTCGCGAGCGGCGGTGCGCCGTACTCCCAGCCTTGAAGAAGGCTGGTCTGGGCCGTGTAGGCGAAATATCCCGACACGCCCGCACTGGCTGCGGCGAGGATGAAGTCGTACCAGGGAATCCGGTGGCTCGGCGCGCCCGCGAATGCCGGGAACGCGATGAACGTCATGGCCAGGAAGATGCCGGACAGGACGTACAGATATTGCGGATCGAGGATGGTGGTCGGCAGCAGCCGAAGGTTGAAAAGCTGATTGACGGCCAGCGCGATCGCCGCAAGCGTCGCGAGCGCCAGCACCCAGCGTATCGAGCCCGGAACGAGGCGATAGCGCAGCTCCTGGGCGATCTCTTCCTTCGCGTGGTCCTGCAGGACCGCTGTTTCCGCGAGAGACGCGCTCTTGGCGCCTCCCGTCAAATGCTGACCGGTCATCGCAGGGTTCCCGTGCTGGAAGCAGACAAATGAAGGCCCCGCGCGGGCCTCCACTTCCTTGGCCGTTGGGCTATTCGAAGACCACGCTCAGCCCGGCTTCTTCCAGCTTCTGGGCGCGAACTTCCATCCAGCGCGCCTCGAAGTCCGCCTCCGCGACCTCTTCGCCCTGCATCTCCTCCCAAGCCGCGGCTAGGACGCCCTGTCGCTCGATCAGGGCGTCGTTGTGCGCGTCGTGCTCTTCGGTCCAGACGCCCGCCTCGCGGAAATACTCCACCGCGCCTTCATGATAGGGCACCGCCCAGGCGAACACCTGATTGTCCAGCGCCCAGCCGTTGATCCCCGGCGCGCTGTCCTGATAGGTCGGGTAGAGTTCGACCATGGCCTTCGTCATGTTGTAGACGAGACTTGTGTCCTGCTCGGCATAGGTCGTCAGCACCGGGTAGGGATAGGTCGCCGCCTCGTTGACGTTGTCCGCCCCCATCGCGGCGCCTTCGGTGCCGTCATTGGGAATGAAGAACGGCGCCCGTTCCTGAAGGCGCTGCCAGCCCTCCGTGTCGTCATGCGGCAAAGGCGGCCAGAACAGGCCGCGGGGCGAGGCTTCGAGCTGATAGGCCTGGCCCGATGTCGAGGCGGCAAACGCCGCGTCCGCCTGGTCGTTTATGATCGCCTCCCAGGCCGCGCCGAAGCCCGAGAACTCGACGCGCTCCACGTCGTCCCATGTCAGGTTCGCAAAGGCCAGGATCGCCGTGATGTTCTCGTTCAGCGACGGTGCGCCGACGACGTAGGCGACCCGTTTGCCGGCCAGGTCCGCGATGGTCTCGATGCCCGCATCCGCCGCGACGCCGATGCCGAGATTGCCGTCGCCATTGGCCGCCAGAAGCAGGCGAACCGCCTGCGGGCCCCAATCCGCGCCGCCGAATTCGAAGACACCCTCCTGCGCGAGATAGGATGCGCCGACGCCCGTCGCGGAGAACTGGACGCGGCCCTGGCGCAGGGGAACCTGACGCGAAACGTCGTTGCGTCCGGGCAGCACGCGCAGGTCGATGCCCAGTTCGTTCTTCAGCGCGCCGCCGATGGCGACCGCCTGATTGTAGCCGCCAGAGCCGACATCATAGGCGGTCCAGGCAAGCTGGCCGGGCAGTTCGATATCCTGCGCCGATGCCTGCCCCGTTCCGGCGAAAACGCAAAGAATGCCGGCCGCGACCGCTGTGCGGGAACGCAATGAAATTCCGATCATGAATGCTCCTCCTCTGTGGTCTTCCAAATCGTCGGATTCCGCGTGATCGAACCGAACCTCCCCGGTCGCACGCAGCTCTCAATGTGGATGGCAATCGTCGGGCGGAAGGATGCCGGTGGCGGCTCGACACCTTTGGCGGCTTGAAAATTCATCCGCGGAATTGCCCGGTCTGCGCCTTACTCCTCCCATTTCGACCATTGCATCCCGTCCAGCTTTTGTCCAACGCGGCTCAATGCAACCCGATCAATTTCAACGGCGTGCCAGTTATCTGTCGAATGCCGCCCGAACAATGCGCGCAATTCGCATGAACTTCGGCACTTTCGGCCAATATCGTGCCACGCCCGCCGGACGTTGTTTTCAATCCTTTTCATTCCTTCGATTGCGATTTCGCCGCCATCGAAACCACCAATATTGTCATCGGTGCGGCAATGATCTCAGGCAATGGTCACGCCGCCATCGGCCACGATGGTCTGGCCGGTGATGAAGCTCGATGCGCCCGATGCCAAGAAGGCGGCGATCGAGGCGATTTCACCGGGCTGGCCGATGCGGCGCAGCGGGGTCGTCCGGTTGCGCTCGGCGAGCAGTTCCTCGTCTTCCCACAGGGCGCGGGCGAAATCGGTCTTCACCAGGCCCGGCGCGACGCAATTGACGCGCACGTTGCGCGGCCCCCATTCGACGGCGAGATTGCGCGCCAGTGCGAAGTCGGCCGCCTTCGAGATGCCGTACCCGCCGATCCGGTCGGTTCCCCGGATGCCGGCAATGGACGACACGATCACCACCGAGCCGCCGCCCCGCTCCGCCATTTCGGGGATCGTCAGGTTCGCCAGCCACAGATTGCTCTTCACGTTGGCGTCGAAAATCTTGTCGAAGGCCTCGTCGGTCATCTGCGACAGCGGCCCGTAGACCGGATTGACGGCCGCGTTGCAGACGAGAATGTCGATCGGGCCGAGCCTGTCGCGGGTCGTCGAGACAAGCGCCTGAACCTCGTCGCGTCGCGTGATGTTGCACGGAACCGCGATCGCCTGCCCGCCCTTGGCAGCGATGCCGGCCACCACTGCGTCGCAAACCTCCGCCTTGCGGCTCGACACGACGACCGAGGCACCCAGTTCGGCGAAGAGTTCGACGATGGCGCGTCCGATGCCGCGGGTCGAACCGGTGACGACCGCCACCTTGCCGGTCAGGTCGAGCGGGTTGTTCATGGCGATATCTCCCCCATTCAGATTTTTATTGTGGACGTGCCGCAGGACGGTCCCGCTCGCGGAGCGTCCTGCTTGACGATGGAGCCATGGTTCATCGCTGCGAATTCATCTGGTCGTCGACGGCGGCGAGGCCGCGCAGGCCTTCGCGGCTGCCCGTTCCCGCGACCGACTGGAAGACGCGCCTCGCATCTTCGGTTCGGTAGAGGTTGAGATAGGCGTAGCCGCGCAGGACCATCAAATCGTTGCGTTCCGCGGCGATCTGCGCGCGCTGGTCGAGCGCCATCAGCGCCTCGGCGTAGCGGCGGCGCTCGAATGCGCCGAGCGCGCGTTCAGCGAGAATGCTCGCCTGCAGTTCGGAGCTGCGCTCGGAATTCATCGGCGCGGCGGTGGCGGCCACGGCGGCCTCGTCGACCAGCCCGGCGCGCAGATAGGCAAGGCTCTGGCCATAGGCCGCATCGCGCGCCGTGTCGCTGTCCGAGCGCAGTGCGACGCCGAAGGCGCGGGCAGCTTCGAGCGGACGGTTGAGCTCCATCAGGCACCAGCCGAGGGTGAGCGCGGCGCGCGGCGCCAAGCCGCGCGGATCGGTCGAGGCGCTGCATCCCGAACTCTGGCGCGTTCGCGCCGGCACTGCGGTTCGAGGTTCTGCTTCGACGATGATCGTGGGCGCGGCGGGCCGGACGGGCGCTGCCGCATAGGCAAGCGGCTGGGTGGGCTGGACGTTTTGCGCCCCGCCCGGAGCGGGCGGTGGAGGCGCCGGCGCTGCGGGCTCGGCCTGCGGCGTTCCGACCGTCGCGATCCTGTCCGACCGACCGGTCCATTGCCGCTTCACTTCCGCGAGGCCGGCCGTGTCGCCAAGCTGCAGATACGTCAAAGCGAGGCCGTAGGCGGACGCTTCGTCGTCGGGATCGAAGCCGAGGGCGGTGGAGAACCACTGGCCGGCGGTTTCGTGCTGGCCGTAGGCGCGCGCGTACCAGCCAAGCTGCTGGGCGGCCGGTGCGTTGCGGGCCTCGACCACCTCCCCGACAATACGGGCCAGAATGTCGGGCGCGAGCGCAACGCGCGGCTCGACGGCGAGAAGGTTGGCCGCTGCGGCGAGATAGACCTGCCGCCGGTCGTCGTTCTCGTCGCGATAGGGAAAGGCGACGTCCTCGGCTTCCGCGAACGCGTCGCGTTCGATCAGCGCGAGCGCGAGCCCTTCGGCCGCATCGCCCTCGGCTTCAGCCTCGAAGGCCATGCGGAACCATCGTTCCGCCGCTTCGGCGTCGTCGCGGCCGAGATAGTACCAGCCGAGCAGCCGCGCGTCGCTCGCGCTCGGTCCTTCGCCGGCCAGCCGCTCGACGCGTGCGATGTCTTCGGCGCTGGCGGTCACGGAAGCGTCTTCGCCGGCGGCGGCCAGCGCGTCGCGCGCGAGATCGTCGCGCACCGGCGCGAACTCGCCGGCGCCATCGTCGCCGAAACGCTCCAGCGTCAGGAGTTCGTCGCGCAGATCGGAGGATAGAAGCTGCGCCGCGTTCTGCATCGTCGCCAGGCGCTCCTGCGGAGCGTCGCAGGTAGTCAGGACGTAGCGGTAGGCATCGCGCGCGCGCGGCTGGCGCTCGGTCATGGCGAAGGCTTCGGCAACGCGCCAGAGCACGTCGACCTCCGAACAGGTCAACAGGCTCGGATTCTCGGACCCGACGCGCACGACCGTCTGGTACTGGTCGAGATTGGACGCATTCACCAGCCGTTCGCGCGCCTCGGCAACGGCGAGCCGGTCCAAAAGGTCGGACGGCGGTTGCCATTGCGGCTCGGACATCTGACGCTCGGCGATCGCCTGCCGCGCTTCGGCGAGGCGCCCTTGCGAATAGAGAAGCCAGACGGCCTCGAGACGCTCGTCGACGCTCAGCGGAACCGCGAGCGGATCGGCCGGCGGGGTCCAAGACGGATAAAGAGCGCGCAGGCGCGCGATCTCGATCTCCAGCCTGCGCGTGTCGCCCTGGCGCGCGAAATAGCGAAGCGCCGATTCGTCGACGGTCGGCATCGGCTGGTCGGGCGGCGGTGTAGGCGCCGGCGCCTGGGCGACCAGCGGCGCTTCGGGCAACGAGGTCTGTTCGCCGGCCGAAAATGGCGGCGAGGCGACCGCGCCTGTTGTCTGCACGGAGCCTGTGTCGCCGTTGATGTTCCAGAACTGCGCACCCGCCGGCGCGGCGGTTGCAAGGCAGATGGCCGAGGCAAGAAGGGCAAGGCGCGACGTCATGGAAGACACTCCGCATGTCGCTGGCGCAGATGCGCGAGTGCCAGAAGATGCAGCGTCGACGGATAATAGACGGTCGGCGCGAATGTCAGGAGTTCGGCCTCGATCGGCGTGTCATCGACCAGGCATGCGGCCATGGCGGGTATGATGCGGTAGCCAGCATCGCTCAGGGCCGTCTTGGTCGTGCCGGTGGCGAGATCCACCAGGGTCAGATTCGCATCTTCGTCGACCATTCCGCGTCGCATCTCGTCGATCAGTCCGGCGCCGCCCATGCCGGCGCGCATCAGGTAAAGTGGGATTCGCAACGCATTGTAGCCGAATTCGGCTTCGAACCCCTGTGCCGGTGCGGACACAGATCCGATCGAAAGCCAGTCGGGCGGCAGTTGCCGGTCGGAAAACCGTGCGGACGAGACGAGTTCCAACCCGCCCTGCGCAAGCGCCTGCCAGTCCGTTTCGGGGGCAAGTGCCTCGAAGGACGCGAAAGCCTCGAACACCCAGTAGGATGGATTGACCACCGGCCCGTCCTCCCGCTCCTCGCCGGAAAATCCGGCGACTCCCGGCCGCAGCATCACACGGCCGTCATGCTCATAGACGAGGTGACGCCCGATCGCCTCGGCAAGCGTCGCCGCGGATGCCGTCAGCCGCTCGTCGTTCCATTTCTGGCCGGCAGTCGCGAGCGCGTAGGCGATGAGGATGTCGCCGTCGCTGGCATTGTTGACGTCGGTGACGTGCGGGGTCTGGTCGGCCTCCCATTTCCACGCGGCGAGGCCGTCGTCGCGCAAGAGGAGTTCGCGGCGTGTGAACGACCAGATGCGCTCGAAATCGTCACGCGCGCCGGCGATCCGGGCGAGGAGCATGCCGTAGCCCTGGCCCTCGCTGTGACTGATATTGTCATTGGCATCGTCCAGCACCCGCCCTTCCTCAGTCACGAACCGGTCGCTGTAGAGCAGCCATTCGGCTTCGGTGATCGGGGCGGTTTCCTGTGACATGGCGGCTCCGGCGGCAAGCACCAGCATGAGCGCCGCAAAGGCGATGGGTTTCAATTGCGTCTCCCAAGACGCGCCAGCAATCTCGACGTCGAAACGCCCAGAACGATGCAGATGACCACCAGGCCCAGCGCGTAGGACAGGATGTTCGACGACAGCCAGTTTGCGACGATCAGCCGGTAATTGCCAAGAGACGGCTCCTGTGATGCGACGAAGGCGACGGACCCCGCGTCGAGAACGAGCGGGGGACCGGCCTCTGCGGGGAAGGCGGCGATATGACCGGCGATCTGCGACCAGTTTGCGGCCGATGCGAGCGCACGCCCGCCCGCTTCCAGCCCGACGTCGTCGGCAGCCGCGACCACGGTCCATGTCCCCGTGCCCGCCGGGTTGAGCCCCTGCGCGACGACGAGCGCGTCGGTCTGCGCGGGCGTGTAGGGCGGGTCGTCGCGCGGCGCAAAGCGCAGCATGTCGGCGGTCAAGTCGAAGGTTTCCGAGAGCCAGTTCCGCGTCGCGTCGATCGCCTGGCTGACCCGGCCCGTATCCATGCGGGTGCGCCAGTCTTCCATGGTCACCGGGTTGGCGCCGGCGGTCCCGGCCGACGCCGCGACCGATCCGGTGGCGCGGATCGGCGCCCAGCTCGAAGCCGCCTGCGCATCGATGCCCACCTGCGTGAGAACGTTTGCGGGGACACTGGCGGGCGTGCCGAAGAAGAGCGCATTCTGCTCCCGCGCGGCCTCGGGTGACATCACCAGTTGAACTGGGACGATGCGCCCGCCCACCTGTGCGAGATTGGCGAGGAAATTGGCCGCGGCCGACAGCCCCGCCGTCGAACCCCGTCCGATGAGGACAGGCACGGGCTCTTCGGCGCGATTATAGGGAAAGCCGGTTCCGGCCACCGCCGCCAGGTTGGGAAACTGCCCCACCCGCGCGAATTGCGGCAGGACGAAACGGGACGTGTCGAAGACGGCGAAACGCGGCGTCTCGTCCGTCGTGGCGCCCGGCGCGCAGACCTGGTCGGCCTCCGTCAGAAGATCGACTTCGAGCAGCACCGTGTTCACGCCCGGCCGGAAGTGCTCCATCGTCACCTTGATCGGGAACTGGCGCAGCACCGCACCTCGGCGGGCCGTCATCGGCACGGACGTCGCGATGTTGCCGTTGACATAGACGTTGATGAGGCCGCCCGGCAGCACCGCGCTCGTATAGGCCGCGTCGAGCAGGATGCGGGCCTGCCCGTACGACCCGGCATAGAAGTCCGAGGGAATCGCGAACTGGAACGAGCGCGCGTAGCGGCGGCCGGCAAATTGCTCCGAGGCGATGCCGAACTCGGCGAAGCTGACGCTGCGGGCCTCGTAGAGCATCGGCGCATTCGGCGTGCGCACAGCTTCCGTCACCAGAAATTCGCGCGGCGAGTTGGCGGGCCGATCGACCTGCTGGGCGATCCCGTCGATCGCGGCGAGCCATTCCTGGCGCGACCTGCCGGTGACGAGCAGCGTCGGAACGCCGCCGGCCGGGGTGTGCAGGGACGCGCTCGCGCCGTCGATTTCGCCGGAGTCGACCTCTGCCAGCGCCGCAACCTCCTCGGCCGTTCCGACGACGACCACCAGCGCGGCATCCTGCGACGCCTCGTCCATGCTCGCCGCGATCGAGAAACGGGAATTGGCAAGGCTGGTCGACAGCGTCACCGCCTGGGCGAGCCGTAGCAGGTCGGCGCCGATGTCGCTGCGCGACAGGCTGGGCGCGACGATCGCGATCTGCGCTTCTCCGTCGATGTTCGCGCCGAGCGCGCGCAATTCTTCGATGCTCTCCGGCCCGACCGCCGCATCGCCCGTAAAGGTGAGCGTCGTGCCGGCGCCGTCGAGTTCGGTCCACAATTCGTAGGTGGAGGCGATGGAGCAATCGGTGCGGTGGCGGTGGACCGCGCGGACGCTGATCTCGTTTCGTCCCGGCTGGAGCACGCCGGGCGCGACGTCCAGCGACAGATGGCTGAGGGTTTCCGCCGACTGGATGCTCTGGTCGAGGATCGAGATGCCGTTGACCGAAACGAACAGTCGCGAGGTTTCGGGCGCCACCACGATCGCGTTGCTGTAGGCCAGATCGAGCCGCGCGGCCGACTGCGCCTGATCTCCGGTCAGATAGACCGCCCAAGCACGGCTGTCGCTTTCGCCGTTCAATCGCATCCTTGCCAGCGGCAGCAAATGGCGCACCGACGCGTCGGCCGGGTCGTCGGCCATTTCCGCCTCTGGCACCGGATCGTCCGTGGTTTCGGCCTCGGGCGCAGGCTCGTCTGTGGCTTCCGGGACCGGAGCCGACTCGGGCTGCGGAGCGGGAAGCGGTTGCGGCGCCTCGATCGCCGGCACCTGCTCCTCGGCCGCCGGCCGCTCGGGCGACATGTCGAAGGGCGTGCCCTGTGCAAGGGCGGCGCCCGGCGCGAGGAGCATGAGGGCTGCGGCCAGTTCGCGCTTCATGCCCGCGCTCCCGATGCCGCGCGCGCGGCGTCGGTGCGATCCGACCTGTTGCGCACGAAGTAGTAGAGGCCGCGATAGGTCTGGAACAGGGCGACGCGCAGGAACCAGATGGTGCCCAGGAGGACGCCGGGGTTGCGTCGGCGCAAGCTCTGGAAACTCGACCACTGCCCGGCATCGGCGAAGATCAGGTCGACGACCATACGGTGATGGATCGTCTGCGAGCGCACGAACGAACAGCCGATCGCCAGCGCATCGCCGACCCTGTCCTTGTTGCGGATCACCAGCGGCAGCGCCTGGGGCTCGCTTGCCCAATGCGGCGTGAAACGGATCGCGGCCTGGCCGCTGTCGATGCCGGAGAGCGCGTCCTGATTGGCGACCCGGACGCGCGCGCCATTGACCGACACATCCTCGATCGTGGCCGGATACCAAATCTCGCCGACGCCGAATTCGCAGCGCCGATTGATCTTCACGCGCCGGGTCGCCGCACGCTCGCGGCGCTCCGCAACGACCCCGAGGGCAGCGCCCGCCATGATGAGGTTGAGCAGATTCCAGCCGCCGACGACGAGTGTGACGTCGGCCTTGTAGGGCTCGGCATAGATGCGCCAGGCGGTGACGGCCACGCCGATCAGAAGCACGGCGAAGATCAGGAAGAACGGCCGCGACAGTTCCGACAGCCGGCTCGTGGTGATGGTTTCATCCTTGGCCGTGACCTTGAAGGTCGGCTTGCGCGGATTGAGCGCCACGGAAATCACGGCCGGAAGGAGATGGACCGTCTGGATGTACTCGTAGAGTTCCGAAATCCACGGCCATCGGAAAGAGCCGTAGAGGTAGTTCTGCATCATCAAATTCACGAGCATGTAGCTGAGCGTATAGGCGAGGAACTCTCCACCCGACGCCGTGAATATCTGAAGGTTGAAGAACAGGTAGAAGAGCGGCGCGAAGAGGAAGATCGTCCGCGGGAAGGGAAACAGCCAGAACAGCGTCGACGACATGTAGCAAAGGCGCTGCGGCAGGGAGAGCCCGCGCTTGAGGAGCGGAAAGCGGAAGCGCAGGATCTGCATCATCCCCTGCGCCCAGCGCGAGCGCTGGCCGATGAAGCTGGCGAATGTCGCCGGCTGCAGCCCCGCGATCAGCGGCTTGTCGACATAGACGCTGTTCCAGCCGCGCGAATGCAGCTCGATCGCCGTCTCGCAATCCTCGGTGATCGAAATGCCCGAAAAACCCTTCGATTCGGCAAGCGCCTCGCGCCGAAGCACCGCCGCCGAGCCGCAGAAAAAGGCCGCGTTCCACTTGTCGAGGCCGCGCTGGATGATGCCGTAGAACATCTCGTTTTCGGACGGCATCTTCTCGAACGTCCTCAGATTGCGCTCGAGTGGGTCCGGGTTGAGGAAGAAGTGCGGTGTCTGGACGAGGAACAGACGCTTGTCCTCGCGAAAATAACCGACCGTCTCGCGCAGGAACGGCCGCGTCGGCGCGTGGTCGGCGTCGAAGACGGCAATCAATTCGCCCGTCGAATGTTCGAGCCCGTTGTTGAGATTGCCCGCCTTGGCGTGCTCGTTGGGCGCCCGCGTCAGGTAGCGCGCGCCCAGTTCCTCGCAAAGCTGCTGCAGCTCGATGTAGCGACGCTGGGCCATTTGCGCGTCGACGACGCTGTCGGAATTGCGCTTCTGCTCCGTCCCGCCATCATCCAGCAGCCAGACGGTGAAGCGGTCTGCGGGATAATCCATCGCCTTGGCCGCCGCGATCGTGTCGGCGAGCAGGACCGGGTCCTCGTTATAGGTCGGGATGAAGACGTCGACGGTCGGCAGGACCTGCTCTTCGACGCTCGGCGCCGGACGCGGGCGAAGCGGCCGGGCGACGATGAACAGGCTGAGAAACAGCATGAAGACGCTGTACATCTCGGCAAGGTAGAGCAGCAGGCCGGGAATGAAGTTCTCGAGCTGCGTGACCGGCGGAAGTGTGCTCGTCGTGCGCCAATAGACATAGCGCAGCACGATCGCGGTTCCGAAGGCGAGCGCGACCAGGCGCCATGTCCCGTCCGAGCGGAACAGCTTGAAGACCATCATCAGGATGACGACGATCGTCCCGGCGATGAGATGCGTCTGCAGGTTGATCGGAAGCGAGACGATGAAGAGGACGCAGGCTGCGGCGGTGATCCACACGACTGCAAGGGCAAGCTTGATCATGTCTCGGTGCCGCTCGCTTTACGCATCATGTCATTTCGCTCCGTCTTTCCTGTGATTCCAGCCGGTTGGAAAAATCGGTCACTCCTTCCGCTGCGGCCAATCACACCGCCGTTCATGCTGAATCCGAGGTTAACGAGCGTCTCGTCCCCGCATTCACGGATTGGGTGTCGTCTCGGCCGCGGGCGGCGGCGCGGGAACGATGGGTGCCGCCTGGGTAGACGTGGGCGGCGGCGGAACGATGGGCGCGCCCGGAGGCAAGGCCTGTTCTTGCGGCGCCGAAGGGGCGGCGGCGGCGGGAGCGGCGATCACGACACGCCTGTTGGCTGGCCTCAGGACGACCGGCTCGGGCTCCAGCACGGTTTCGAACCGCGCGCTCCCGGCCGGAAAGACCGGGCTGCCCGTCCGTCCGAGGCGCTCGTCGGGCGGCGGCGGATTGCCGAACGGATTCCAGCTTTCGGCGCCGAACCCGCCGGTCACCGTATAGCCGTACATCACCTTGAGGAGAGCCTGTTCCGAGGCGCCGGTTTCGCACAGGCGCAAGCGGGTCTGCATCGTTCCGCGCAGGTTGAAGGGTGCGGCGGTGCGCGGCGCACTCACCCGCTGCCAGGCGTAAAGGCAAAGATCGCGACCGCTGCGACCGAATGCGTAACCGAACGGACCGTAATTGTTCTGCACGAAAAGCGCCGATGTCTGCATCGCGATGCCCGGCAACAAGCTGCGCATCTCGCGCCGGATGGACGCCTCGGTCAGCGGCAGGTTCGACAGGGTCGTCTGGCCCGCTTCCGAACCCATCGGCCCGAAGAGCTGCACGCGCAGCAGATTTTGCCCGGCAACGCGCGAGCGTGTTCCAAGCGCGATGTCCTGCTGGACCGCATTGGCAAAGCGACGCTCCACGACATCGATGACAGCCGGGCCGCCGGGCGGCGGCAGAGCCATCGCCTCGACGGCGCCGACGCGCGCATTCGACGCCGATCGCTGGAACTGCGTGGTGCCGCTGCATCCCGCGAGCAAAGCCGCAAAAAGCGCCGCGATCACGCCCTGCCGGACCGCGCGCCTGTCATGCGTGATCGTATTGGCCATGTCCCTCGTCGCCAGTGCCGAATCACAATTCGTCAGACTGGAGCAGCGAGGCTTCAAATTCAATTGCAGGGATGTGACAGCAACCGGGAGAAGATCGGCCATACCGGGTGTCCGAACGATTCGAGATCCATTCGATCACATTGACCCGGTGCCACGTACGAAATAACAATCAGGCATGTCTTGCTCGCTGATCTGCATCGCCGACTTCAGCAATTCGGGTTTCGATGGTCCTTGAACCACCATCCGGGTCGACAGTCTGTCGCACCTAGCCTCGACATTTCCAAATCCATCGAGCAAGCGGGCAGCCGCCCGGCACCGCGCACTGCGCTGCGTTCCTTTTTCGCGGCTGCGGCGTTGGTTGCCGTTTGTATCGCCGCTTATCTGCTGGTTCCGGCAATCCGGTCCGAAATCAATCGGCTGATCTTCGTTCTGTCGATGGCGGACATTCATGCGGTCCGGGGCTGGGTCGAGTGGGCCGGGGCGTGGGCGCCTGCCATCTCGATCTTCATCATGGTCTTTCAGGCGGTCCTGGCACCCCTGCCCGCCGTCGCGGTGACGTTCGCCAATGCCGCGATTTTCGGATGGGCGTGGGGGGCGGCTATTTCCTGGACGGGCGCCATGCTGGGCGCCGTGGTCTGCTACTGGCTGGCGATCGGGCTCGGCCGCAGTCTCGTCGAGCGCTATGCGCCGACGGGCGTGGTCACGCGTCTCGACGAGGCGAGCGATCGCTACGGCCTGTGGGCCGTGTTTCTGGCACGCCTGATGCCCTTCGTCTCGTTCGATGCCGTTTCCTATGCGGCCGGCCTGTTGCGCCTGCGTTTCTGGGGATTCCTCGTCGCGACGGGGCTCGGGCAGCTTCCGGCGACGATCGTCTATTCCATGGCCGGCGACTTTCTCGCCGTCGACGCCGGGCTGCTTCTCGGTGCGATCCTGTTCATGCTGCTGGCAGGAACGCTCACCTTTTCATTCAAGGCCGTGCAATTTCGGAGGAAATCGAAATGAACAAGCGCTTCCTGACAATCCTCATGGCCGCCTTCCTTTGCGTGTCGTGGATCATGCCCGCGCAGGCCGGAAGGTGGATCGATTCCGGCGAACTGGAGACGCTCGAGAACGTCATCATCGTCGATGCAAGGGCGCAACGCGACTATCTTGCGGGGCACATACCGGGCGCCGTCAATGCGCCGTGGCAGTCGCTCTCGGACATGTCCGGCAAGCCGGGCGACGCGAATTGGGGCGTCGTGCTGAGCCCGGAAGAGCTTGGCGAGGCGATCGGCAAACTGGGCATCTCCAATGAGAGCCGCGTCGTCGTCTACTCGGCGTCTCCCGCGGGCTGGGGCGAAGATGGCCGTGTCGCCTGGACACTCATCCAGGCCGGCGTCGCCGACACCGTCATCCTCGACGGCGGCATCGACGCCTGGACCGCGTCAGGCGGTGAACTTTCCACGACGCCGCGCATGCCCGAGCCGACGACATTTGAAGTGGTGCAGGCAGACATGTCGCTGACCGCCGACAAGCAGGACGTCCTGTCGGCCATCGACGGCGCGAAGATCATCGACGCGCGGACGCCCGAAGAGTTCGCAGGCTCGCAGAAGCTGGGAGAAGCGCGGGGCGGTCATCTTCCCGGCGCGGTCAACATCCCGTGGACGGAAGTCTTCGACGAAAACGGGCGACTCCTCGATGCCGACCTGCTCGAGGCCAGGATGGAGCAATCCGGCATAGGCCGGGACGACGAGATCATCGCCTACTGCACGGCGGGCATTCGATCCGCGCATATGGCGCTCGCGCTTCGCGACGCAGGGTTCTCGAAGGCACGGAACTACGATGCCTCGTTCCACGAATGGGCCGGCGATCCGAGCCTGCCCCTGGAGTAGGGCACCCTGCCCGCGGCCCCGCTTTGGCGGGGCCGAAATCGAGATCGTGAAGATCGCGACGCAATCCCTTCGGGGGACCGTAGCCAAGTGTTTGCGGGTGAAGACTGGTGGAGCTGAGCGGGATCGAACCGCTGACCTCGTCATTGCGAACGACGCGCTCTCCCAACTGAGCTACAGCCCCATGACCAGTGCCGCGCATTTAGGGATTGCCCCGGTTTACTGTCAAGTTGATCTTTGCGGCGCTGCGCCCCTGCCGCGCGGGCCGGGGCTTGCCGGGCAAGGACCCAGCGTCTACATGTCGGCCACCAACGAACGAGCATCGGTCGCGGCCGATCGCGACCAATGGAGACCGGCATGATCGCCCTCATTCAGACCATCATCCTGGCACTGGATATCTACTGGTGGCTGATCATCCTGTCGGCGATCTTCTCCTGGCTCTACGCCTTCAACGTCGTCAATCCGCGCAACCAGTTCGTCGGCACGATCGGCAATTTCCTGCACCGGGTGACCGAACCGGCGCTGCGGCCGATCCGGCGCCTTTTGCCCGATCTTGGCGGCATCGACATCTCGCCGATCATCCTTCTTCTGTTGATCTTCTTCCTGCGCCAGTTCATCCTGACCACGGTCGCGCCGGCCCTGATCTAGGGCAGGCATGCGGCCGGAATTGAGGTCGCGGACGGCGCCTCCAATGCGAGGCGCACCGCGCCCCCTTTCGCATTTGCGAAAAAACCTGTAAGAGCGCGCCAACGTAATCGCCGCGCCATGTTGGGCGCTGGACGCAAAAACCCCCGGGTACCCACAATGAAGCTCCGCAACATCGCGATCATCGCGCACGTCGACCATGGCAAGACCACGCTCGTCGACGAACTCCTGAAGCAGTCGGGCTCGTTCCGCGACAACCAGCGCGTCGCCGAGCGCGCCATGGATTCGAACGACCTCGAAAAGGAGCGCGGCATCACGATTCTCGCCAAGGCGACCTCGGTCGACTGGAAGGACACCCGCATCAACATCGTCGACACGCCGGGCCACGCCGATTTCGGCGGCGAGGTCGAGCGCATCCTGTCGATGGTCGATGGCGCGATCGTCCTCGTCGACGCCGCCGAAGGCCCGATGCCGCAGACCAAGTTCGTCGTCGGCAAGGCGCTGAAGGTCGGCCTGCGCCCGATCGTCGTCATCAACAAGATCGACCGTCCCGACGCCCGCCATGTCGAGGTCGTCAACGAGGTGTTCGACCTCTTCGCCGCGCTCGACGCGACCGACGAGCAGCTCGACTTCCCGATCCTCTACGGTTCGGGCCGTGACGGCTGGGTCTCCGAGAACCCGGAAGGCCCGAAGGACCAGCGCCTCGAACCGTTGTTCGAACTGGTGGTCAAGCACGTGCCGGAGCCGACCGTCGCGCCCGGCCCGTTCCGCATGATCGGCACGATCCTCGAAGCCAACCCGTTCCTCGGCCGCATCATCACCGGCCGCATCGCCTCGGGCACGCTGAAGCCGAACCAGTCGGTCAAGGTGCTGCACCATGACGGCTCGCTGCTCGAAAACGGCCGCGTCTCCAAGATCCTCGCCTTCCGCGGTCTCGAGCGCCAGCCGATCGAGGAAGCGCAGGCGGGCGACATCGTCGCGATCGCGGGCCTGTCCAAGGGCACCGTCGCCGACACGTTCTGCGACCCGGCCGTGACCGAGCCGATGCAGGCGCAGCCGATCGATCCGCCGACCGTCACCATGTCCTTCATCGTCAACGATTCGCCGCTCGCCGGCACCGAGGGCGACAAGGTCACGAGCCGCGTCATCCGCGACCGGCTGATGAAGGAGGCCGAGGGCAATGTCGCGCTCAAGATCGAGGAATCGGCCGACAAGGATTCGTTCTACGTTTCCGGCCGCGGCGAATTGCAGCTTGCCGTCCTGATCGAGACGATGCGGCGCGAGGGCTTCGAACTTGCCGTCTCGCGTCCGCGCGTCGTCATGCAGAAGGACGAGAACGGCGACCTGCTCGAGCCGATCGAAGAGGTCGTGATCGACGTCGACGAGGAGCATTCGGGTGTCGTCGTGCAGAAGATGTCCGAGCGCAAGGCCGATATGGTCGAGCTGCGCCCGTCCGGCGGCGACCGCCAGCGCCTCGTCTTCCACGCCCCGACGCGCGGCCTCATCGGCTACCAGTCGGAGCTCCTGACGGACACGCGCGGCACCGCCGTGATGAACCGCCTGTTCCACTCGTACCAGCCCTACAAGGGCGAGCTCGCCGGTCGCACCAATGGCGTCCTGATCTCCAACGACCAGGGCGAATCGGTTGCCTTCGCAATGTGGAACCTCGAAGATCGCGGCCCGATGGTCATCGACGCCGGCGTCAAGGTCTATGCGGGCATGATCATCGGCATCCACAGCCGTGACAACGATCTCGAAGTGAACGTCCTCAAGGGCAAGAAGCTGACCAACATCCGCGCCGCCGGCAAGGATGAGGCCGTGCGCCTCACTCCGCCGATCCGCATGACGCTGGAGCGCGCGCTGGCCTGGATTCAGGACGACGAACTCGTCGAGGTCACGCCGAAGACGATCCGCCTGCGCAAGCTCTATCTCGATCCGCACGAGCGCAAGCGCTTCGAAAAGTCGGCCAAGATCGCCGGCGCGGCGTAAGCCCGAAGCGACACTGTTATCGAAGACGGCCATGTGTCTCACCGGACGCATGGCCGTCTTGCTTTTGGGGCCGCCCCCGGACTATCTCCAAAGCCGATCCGATTGAACGAGAAAGGGCGCGCGCGTGATCTACATTCTTCTGTGCAAGGACAGACCGGGGCACCTGCAGACCCGCCTCGACAACCGCCCCGCCCATGTCGACTATCTGAACGGCCTCGATGCTAAAGGCGCGCTGCGCTTCGCCGGCCCGTTCCTCGACACCGAAGGCAAGCCAACCGGCTCGATGGTCGCCGTCGAGGCCGAGGATGAAGCCGCCGCCCGCTCGATCGCCGATGGCGACCCTTACGCGAAGGCCGGGCTCTTCGAGAGCGTCGACATCCGCCCCTGGAACTGGGTCTTCAAGAAGCCGGACGCCGCCTGATGCAATACTGGCTGTTCAAGTCGGAGCCCGACGTCTTTTCCTTCGACGACCTCAAGGCCAAGGGGAAGAAGGGCCAGGAGTGGGACGGCGTGCGCAACTACCAGGCGCGCAACAACATGCGGGCGATGAAGATCGGCGACCGCGGCTTCTTCTACCATTCCAATATCGGGCTCGAAGTCGTCGGCATCGTCGAGGTGTGCGGCGAAATTCACCCCGATTCCACGACCGACGATCCTCGCTGGGAATGCGTCGATGTGCGCGCCGTCGAAAAGGTCCCGACACCGGTCACGCTCGCCGAGGTCAAGGCCAATCCCAAGCTCGCCAACATGTCGCTCGTCACTTCCATGCGACTTTCCGTCCAGCCCGTGACCGAGGATGAGTGGGCGGAAGTGTGCCGGATGGCCGGATTCAAGAAAACCCCGTGAAAGATCGGCGCGATTTCATCCGCGCCAACACGGCGCTGATCGCGCCGCCGCACGTGCCCGAAATCCGGCTGCACCTTGCCGACGAGGCGCATGAGCTTTGGCACCGGACCGAAGCCGAGCTCGAAGCCATCGGCCTCGAGCCACCCTTCTGGGCCTTCGCCTGGGCCGGCGGGCAGGGTCTCGCGCGCTACGTGCTCGACCATCCCGAAACCGTCGCGGCCAAGCGCGTGGTCGACTTCGCCACCGGCTCCGGCCTCGTCGCCATCGCGGCGATGAAGGCGGGCGCGGCGAACGTCATCGCCAGCGACATCGACCCGTTCTGCGCCGCCGCCGTCGCGCTCAATGCGGCCGCGAACGGTGTCGCGGTCAGCACGACCGAACGCGATCTCGTCGGCACAGCGCCCGACTGCGACGTGCTTCTGGCCGGTGACGTCTTCTACGACCGCGCCTTTGCCGAACGGCTCGTGCCCTGGCTGCGCGAGCTAACGGCGGCGGGCGTCACGGTCCTCGTCGGCGATCCGGGCCGGGCCTACCTGCCGCGCGACAGGCTGGCCGAGCTTGCGCGCTACGAGGTGCCGGTGACGCGCATTCTCGAAGACACTGAAGTGAAGCGGACGACGGTCTGGCAATTCGTCTAGCTTGACCGCGATCACGAACCTGTCAGCATCGCTTTTTCATCGTTGGGAGGAGACGATGGACTTCTCGGCCATCAACTATCTGTCGGTCCTGCTGGCAGCGATCGCCGCCTTCATTTTCGGCGCCGGATATTACGGCGTCCTGTCGAAGGCCTGGATGAAGGCCGGCAGGATCGATGCCGTGCAGGCGCGTCCCGGCGCCGCGATTCTCGGCGTCACGTTCGGCGCCGAACTCGTCATGGCTTTCGTCCTGGCCGGCATCGTCGGCGCCGGCGAGGTGACGCTGGAGGCGGCCTCTTCACCGGCTTTCTCGTCTGGCTCGGCTTCATGGTCACCGTCATGGCGGTCAACCACCGCTACCAGGCCTATGGCTGGGACCTGACCATGATCGACGGCGGCCACTGGCTCGGCGTCGCCCTGATCATGGGTGCGATCATCGGCTGGCTGAGCGTCGGCGATCCTAGCGCGTTACCGTCATGATAGTGCGCGGCGACAGGCGCGGCAGGAGCCACGCCATGTCGTGCGCGCTGATCGCGACGCAGCCCTCCGTCGGCGTATAGCCGGGCCGGGCGAGGTGGAAGAAGATCGCGCTGCCCATCCCGCGCCGGCGCGGGCGGATGTTCGCGTCGAGCACGATCACCACGTCATAGAGATGATCCTCGCGCCGCATCTTTTCGTGGCTGGCGGCGTAGGGCAGGCGCACGGGCCGGTTGTAGTTGCGGTCGCCGGGCGCGTCGCACCAGCCGTCGCCGGGTCGGATCGGGTCAAGCGCGAGGCTGGAGACGAGACGGCGCGGACGGTCGCGGCGCACGAAGGCGGAGAGAAGCCGCATCGGCCCGAGCGGCGTCGCGCCATCGCCTTCGCGCTTGACGGCGCGCATGCCGCCCTTGCCGATTGCGCAGCGCAGCACCCTGTTTGCGACGACGAGCAGCCCTTGCCTCTGGTCGCCGGGGCGGGGCCGCACTACCATATGCCTGACAACGCGTCCTTTTTTCGCCGCACCGCCATTGCACTCACGGAATTTGGAGTATGATCGTTTGCTCAAGCAAATCACCGTGAAAGACTATCCAGACTTACCCGCCCAGCCTAGAGCGATAGGCGAAACCGCCAGATATCTCAACAAGATGGACTGAACGATGACGTCACGCACCATTCTCATCGTCGACGACGACAACGATCTGCGCGAGACGCTGGCCGACCAGTTGTCGCTCTACGAGGAATTCGACGTCCTGCAGGAGCCGACCGCGTCCAAGGGCGTCCAGACCGCGCGCGGCGGCATCGTCGACCTGCTCATCATGGATGTCGGCCTGCCGGACATGGATGGCCGCGAGGCGGTGAAGATCCTGCGCAAGGGCGGCTACAAGGCGCCGATCATCATGCTGACCGGGCAGGATACGGATTCCGACACGATCCTCGGCCTGGAAGCGGGCGCCAACGACTATGTCACCAAGCCGTTCCGCTTCGCCGTGCTCCTGGCGCGCATCCGCGCCCAGCTTCGCCAGCACGAGCAGAGCGAGGACGCCACCTTCAATGTCGGCCCCTACGTCTTCAAGCCGAGCCAGAAGCTCCTGACCGACGCCAAGGGCGGCAAGATCCGCCTGACGGAAAAGGAAGCTTCGATCATCAAGTACCTCTACCGGGCCGACAAGAAGGTCGTCACGCGCGACGTGCTGCTCGAAGAGGTCTGGGGCTACAATTCGGGCGTCACCACCCACACGCTGGAAACCCACGTCTACCGCCTGCGCCAGAAGATCGAGCGCGATCCTTCCAATGCCGAAATTCTTGTGACAGAAAGCGGCGGATACAAGCTGGTGCCCTGATTTCAGGCACGGACGTGCTGCCGCAGCCGATGGGGGTCGGCGCGCGCAGACGGGGACGCCGATGGCCTTGGACGACGACATTCGCATTCTCTCGGCCGTGGAGCTGCTTGCCGGCTTTACGTCGGAACAGTTGCGTCTGCTCGCCTTCGGCGCCGAAAGCCTGCGCCTCGCCTCCGGCCGCGTCCTCTATCGCGAGGGACAATCGGCCGAGAGCGGCTATGTGGTGACAACCGGAACCGTCTCGCTTTTTCGCGAACGCGACGGCGAACGCATCGGCCTCGCAGAAGTCGGACCCGGCACCATGCTCGGCGAACTCGCCATCATCGCCCCCACGACCCGACTGACCGGCGCGCTGGCGACAAGCGACGTCGAACTCATCCGCCTCAACCGCACGCTGTTTCGACGTATCCTCACCGAATACCCCGAGACGGCGGCATTATTGCACCAACGCATCACGGACAATCTGGGGACGCTGTTGGCGGATATCCAAAGCTTGGCGCCGCGGTTTTCGGAGTAGTTTTTCCCGAAGCAGACCCCCACCCTTTATCCCTCCCCACAAGGCGGAGGGAGTCGTAGACGTTGCGCTTTTTCCTTCAAGATCGTGCTTGGCTGATGGAAAGGCACGACGTGGATGCCTCCCTCCGCCTTGTGGGGAGGGATAAAGGGTGGGGGTCCCCTTCGAAAAAACTACTCCAGATCGAACCGCGCAATCACCGGCACATGGTCCGACGGGCGCTCCCACCCGCGCGCTTCCTTCAGCACCTCGATCGACGACAGCTTCGGCGCGATGTTCGCGGACGACCAGACGTGATCGAGCCGGCGGCCGCGGTTGGAGGCTTCCCAGTCCTTGGCGCGGTAGCTCCACCAGGTGTAGATCTTCTCCGGCTCGGGGATCGCCTGGCGCATCAGATCGACCCAGTTGCCCGCCCGGCGCATCGCCTCGAAGCTTTCCGTCTCGATCGGCGTGTGACTGACGACATTCAGGAGTTGGCGGTGCGACCAGACATCGGCCTCGAGCGGCGCGATGTTCAGATCGCCGACCAGTATCGACGAGGCCGCCTTGCCGCTCGTGGCGGGCACCCCGTGCATCTCGGACACGAAATCGAGCTTGTGGCGGAATTTCGGGTTGATCGCCGGGTCCGGTTCGTCGCCGCCGGCGGGCACGTAGAAATTATGGACGAGGATCTTGTGGCCGCCCGCCTCGACATTGGCCGCGAGGTGCCGGCAGTCGCCCATGGTGCAGAAATCGCGCTTCTCGACGATTTCGAGCGGGCGCAGAGAGATGGTGGCAACGCCGTGATAGCCCTTCTGGCCGCTGATCTCGATATGCTCGTAGCCGAGCGCGCGCAGCGCCTTCAGCGGGAACAGATCGTCCGGGCACTTCGTCTCCTGCAGGCACAGGACGTCCGGCCGATACTGCGTCACGAACTGCTCGACCAGCGGCATACGCAGGCGCACGGAATTGATGTTCCAGGTGGCGATGGAAAACGGCATGGAGAAGCTGCGCCCGAAATGAGAAATGCGGCCGGACCCTGCCAGCCGCATCCTTCGAACTCAAGCTTCGGGACGAGAACCGGCCGTTTCGGCCGCTCGTCCACAGGTCAGCGCCGATGATCAGCGGTTGGGCGAGACCATCTCGTTGATGCGGTCGTAATTGATCGCGAAGACCGAACGGTCGAAGGTGACGCCCGACTGGACGTTGTAGATCATCACCGTCGTGTCCTTGCCCTGCGCGTCGCGGATCGTCCACTGCTTCAATTCGTAGTTCTGCGGGTCGAACATCATGGTGATGGTCGAATTGCCGAAGACCGAACGGTCGGCGAGCGTGATCGTGGTGGCGTCGGCTTCCTGGCGCACGTCCTGCACCTTGTTGCCGGACAGGTCGATGCGCTCGTCGAGCAGCAGTTTCAGCGGCGTCGAGGACAGCGAATAGAGGTCTGCCGTGTTCATGCGCGCGTTTTCGAGCACGACCGACGTGCCGTCCGCCGTGACCTTGAAGGTCGACGGGTTCTCGTAGTTGAAGCGCACCTTGCCCGGACGCTCGATGAAGAACTTGCCGCCGGTCTGCTCGCCGCTCGGGCCGAACTGCACGAAATCGCCCATCATGGTCTTCACGGACGAGAAGTGGTCGGCGATCTGCTGCGCCTCGGCCGGCTGCGCCATGGCCTTGCCTGACGGCAGGATGCCGGAGGCGGCGAGAAGCGCCGCGCCCATGCCAAGCGCGAGAACGCCGCGGCGGGTCTTCGAACTGGATTTTGCCATTCTTGAAACTCGCGAAATCATCTGTGTTGCCCTCAACTGAGGCGGATAACGCGCCAGTGGGGCTTTAGTTTGGCCGGAAGCGCGGCAAATTTGTCGCGCCCCTTCCCCGCTAGTAGGTCTCTTCCTCGGTCGGCACGAGGATTTCGCGCTTGCCGGCATGGTTGGCCGGGCCGACGATGCCTTCCTGCTCCATCTTCTCGATGATCGAGGCAGCACGGTTGTAGCCGATGCCGAGACGGCGCTGGATGTAGGAGGTCGACGCCTTGCCGTCGCGCAGCACGACCGAGACCGCCTGGTCGTAGGGATCGTCCGAATCGTCGAGATTGCTGTTGCCGTTGCCGCCGCCGGACTTGCCCGACGCGCCGCCGCCACCCTCGTCGTCCTCGTCGTCCTCGGTGATCGAATCGAGATATTCCGGCACGCCCTGAAGCTTCAGATGCGCGACGACCTTCTCGACCTCGTCATCGGCCACGAACGGTCCGTGGACGCGCTGGATGCGCCCGCCGCCGGCCATGTAGAGCATGTCGCCCATGCCCAGAAGCTGCTCGGCGCCCTGTTCGCCGAGGATGGTGCGGCTGTCGATCTTCGACGTGACCTGGAAGGACATGCGCGTCGGGAAGTTGGCCTTGATCGTGCCGGTGATGACGTCGACCGACGGGCGCTGCGTCGCCATGATCACGTGGATGCCGGCCGCACGCGCCATCTGCGCCAGGCGCTGCACCGCGCCTTCGATGTCCTTGCCGGCGACCATCATCAAATCGGCCATCTCGTCGATGATGACGACGATATAGGGCATGCGCTCCATTTCGAGCGTCTCGGTCTCGTAGATCGCCTCGCCCGTCTCGCGGTCGAAGCCGGTCTGCACCGTGCGGCTGATCTGCTCGCCCTTCTTCTCGGCGGTCGCGACGCGCTGGTTGTAGCCGTCGATGTTGCGCACGCCGACCTTCGACATCTTGCGATAGCGGTCCTCCATCTCGCGCACGGTCCATTTGAGCGCGACGACGGCCTTTTTCGGATCGGTGACGACGGGGGTCAGCAAATGCGGGATGCCGTCATAGACGGACAGTTCCAGCATCTTCGGGTCGATCATGATCAGGCGGCACTCGTCCGGCGTCATGCGGTAGAGCAGCGACAGGATCATCGTGTTGATGGCGACCGACTTGCCCGAACCGGTGGTGCCGGCGACGAGGACGTGCGGCATCTTGGCGATGTCGACGATCACCGCCTCGCCATTGATCGACTTGCCGAGCGCGAGCGCCAGCTTCGCCTTGGTCTGGTCGAAATCCTGGCTAGCGAGGATTTCGCGCAGATAGACGGTCTCGCGCTTGGCGTTGGGCAGTTCGATGCCGATCGCGTTGCGGCCCGGCACGACGGCGACGCGCGCGGCGATCGCGCTCATCGAGCGGGCGATGTCGTCGGCCAGGCCGATGACGCGCGAGGATTTGATGCCGGGCGCCGGCTCCAGTTCGTAGAGCGTTACCACCGGGCCGGGGCGAACCTGGATGATCTCGCCCTTGACGCCGAAATCCTCCAGCACGCCTTCGAGGATGCGGGCGTTCTGCTCCAGCGCATCCTTGGAAAGCGAGGCGTCGCGCGCCATCGCCTTCGGCTCGGAAAGGAATTCGAGGTCCGGCATCTCGAAACCGTCGGAAACAGGCGGACGCGCGTTCGAAGCGCTCGGCGCCGGGCGCGGCGCGGTCTGCTCGACGCGGGCGGAGGACGGTGCCGCTGCTGCTGCCCGCGGAGCCGCCTGGGCGCGCCGCGCGGCGATCTGCTGCGGTGTCGGCACGGGCGTATTGGGGTCGAGATCGTCCTCGTCGAGGCCGATATCGTCGATATCGAAGGGCGGCTCGATCGAGGGGGCTGCCGCGCGCGGCGCGGGCTCGAAGCCGGGCTCGACACGGCCCACCGGGCGAACGGGGCGGTTTTCGATCTCGTCCAACGCGTCAAGCGTGTCGTCGCGATGGCGGGTGCGGGCAGCCAGAGCCCCACCGCCGTGACGGCGGAAGAAAGCCTGCGCCGAAAGCCACATATGCGCGACCGCGCCGAGGGCCAGGAACCGGCCTTCGGTGCCCTCGTCGTCATAATCCTCGTCCTCGTCCGCGTCGACCTCTTCCTCGATCGGCTTGCGGGCGAGCTTCTTGCGTTCGACCGGCTTGGACGTCAGCGCATTGCAGGCAACGTAGAGCAGCGCGCCGGCAGGAATAAAGAGCAGCGCAGCCGTGACGAAGCCGGCAAGGCCGCTCGGATAGGCGCCGATGAACTTGCCCGGCAGCGCCAGAACGATGTCGCCGAAGACGCCGCCGAGACCCGACGGCAGCGGCCAGGTCGGCGGCGCTTCCATGCAGCCGATGATGCCCGCGCCCAGCGCGGCGGCGCCGAACCATGCGAAGGCGCGCTTGCCCGGCTGCAGGATGCCGCGCCCGAGCACCAGCCCGATCGCCCAGACGATCGCCGGCACGAGCGCGACGACCGAGCCGAGCCCGAAGAACTGCATCAGGAGATCGGAAACGACGGCGCCCGGATAGCCGGCGGCATTGGTGACGGGATTGTCGGTCGCGTGGCTGAAGCTCGGATCGGCGACGTTCCAGGTGGCGAGGCTTGCGACGATCGCGGCGACGGCAACGAGAATCGCGGTGCCCGTCAGCTTGCGCACCTGCCTGCGCAGGAAGCCGGTGAAACCGCTATCGCCCTCGTTCAAGGTGAGTGCGTGTGACTGCGAACGCATGGCTGACCCCGTATGCCCGTCGCGCCGCGTGATCGGCGCCAGATTCGCACCGACGCTAACGACAGGGGGTTAAGGCCGCATTAACCATGGGCGGGAAGGATGCAGGCGAAGCGCGATCCGCCTGCCCGTCCACAGAATGCTGCAGATGATCCTGCCTATTCCGACAGCGCGGCGATGAACGCCTTCACCACGGCAGCGGAGTTGTCCGAGGCGACCTGCATGAAGGTGCCCATCTCGTTTTCGCTCTCGCCGCCGCCGGCAAGGTCGGAAAGCGAGCGGAAGGCGATGAAGGGCACTTCGTTGGCGTAGGCGACATGTGCGACCGCAGCACTTTCCATGTCGAGCACCTGCGCGTCGAACGTCTCGAAGACGTATTCGCGGAAATCGGCATTGTCGACGAAGGCCTGACCGGAAACGCCCTTGCCGCCGACGATCACCGAAGGCGCCTTGGACAGGCATGTCTGGTCGACGCAATCTTGCAGTTCGATCTCCTCGGCAACCTTACGCGCGGTTTTAAGAAGGGCGGCATCGACGGAAAACCACTGCCGTTCCTCGATCCCGTCCTCGCCGCGCGCGACGTCGACCGGCCGCGGGAAGATCATGCCATAATTGGGAAGTTCCGTCGGCAGGAATGAGGGCGTAGCGAAGGCGCCGTCCGTCTCGCGGGCAAAGACGGCCTCCAGATACTGGCTCCATTCCTCGGCAACCACGACGTCGCCGACGGTCAGCGCCGGATCGACGCCGCCGGCGATGCCCGAAAATACGATGTTCTCGATCTCGAAATGGTCAAGCGCCATCTGCGTCGTCATCGCCGCATTGACCATCGAAACGCCCGACAGGAACAGCACGACCGGCTTGTCCTCCAGCGTGCCGGTGATAAAGGCGGTGCCGTTGATGAGGTGATCTTCGCGGTCCTCGATCATTTCCTGCAGAAGCGTCCACTCCGGCTGGAAGGCGGAGATGACAGCGGTGCGCGCGGTCTGGTCGACCGGCGTCGCGGTTTGGGCAGCCGCGGCCACAGTGGTGGCGGCCAGGGCGATGAGCGTGTTGCGGATCATTTCAGGGTCTCCGGTTTCTCATGAAAGGAAAAAGGGGCCCGGCGAACCGGGCCCCAAGGTTGCAATGCCGGAGGTCCGACATTGCGACGGGATGGATGACGATCAGCGGATCGTCGCGCCGGGGAACTCCGGATAGGCTTCGACGCCGACCTCGGCCTTGTCGAGGCCGAGATATTCGGCTTCCTCGGTCGGGCGCAGGCCGATGATGGCCTTGAGGACCAGCCAGACGACCGCGCTGGTGACGATCACGAAGATCGCGACGACCACGATGCCGTAGAGCTGGGTGACCAGGCTCGCCTCGGCATTGGTGAAGACGACCGCGATCGTTCCCCAGATGCCGGCCAGAAGATGGACCGGGATGGCGCCGACGACGTCGTCGATGCGGAACTTGTCGAGGAGCGGGACCGAGAACACCACGATCACGCCGCCGACCGCACCGATCAGCGAGGCCGTGCCGAGGCCCGGCGTCAGCGGCTCGGCGGTGATCGAGACGAGGCCGGCCAGCGCGCCGTTGATGACGAAGGTCAGGTCGACTTTCTTGTAGAGAAGCTGGGTCAGAATCGCCGCCGCCAATGCGCCACCGATGGCGCCGGCATTGGTATTGGCCATGACGCGGCCGACATCGGCGATGTCGCCGATCGTGCCCATGGCGAGTTGCGATGCGCCGTTGAAACCGTACCAGCCCATCC
The DNA here is from genome assembly GCF_052435475.1 of Aliihoeflea sp. Lineage (NCBI taxonomy): Bacteria > Pseudomonadati > Pseudomonadota > Alphaproteobacteria > Hyphomicrobiales > Phyllobacteriaceae > Aliihoeflea > Aliihoeflea sp. The sequence goes on along the minus strand of NZ_JBQVMV010000005.1, from coordinate 66,240 downwards.
ACAGGATGAACATGCCGAGGACGCCCAGCGGCATGTTGGAGCCCGGCAGAACGTTGACCGAGCCGTCGGCATTGTACTTGCCCTTGCGTGCACCGATGATGAACGCGCCGACGAGCGCCGCCCAGCCGCCGACCGAGTGGACGACCGTCGAGCCGGCGAAGTCCAGGAAGCCCGCCTCGTCGAGGAAGCCGCCGCCCCACTTCCAGGAGGCCTGGATCGGGTAGATCAGCGCGGTCAGGAACAAGGTGAAGGCCAGGAACGGCCACAGGCGCACGCGCTCGGCGACCGTGCCCGAGACGATCGAGGCGGCGGTGGCGCAGAACATGACCTGGAAGAAGAAGTCGGCGCTGACCGTGGCATAGGTCAGGTCGACGCCGTCCGCGCCGACCGCGACGGGTTCGAGCGCCGCGACGCCGAAGGCGCCGATCACGCCGGCGACCGTCCAGCCGTCGCCCGGATACATGATCTGGTAGCCGATCAGGTAGTAGGCGAAGCAGGCGAGCGAATACATCGTGATGTTCTTCAGAAGCTGCATCGACACGTTCTTGGTGCGAACGAAGCCGGCCTCCAGCATGGCGAAGCCCGCCGCCATCCAGAAGACGAGGATGCCGCCGATGAGCATCAGAAGCGAGTTGAGGATGAACTGGGTGTGCTGGGCAGCCTCGCCCGCCACGGCTTCGGCCGCCTCGGGGGCCGCTTCCTGCGCGCCGGCCGGCAGCATCGTCAGTCCGATGAGCGCGAGCGCTCCGACCATTGGCCGCGCGAGGGCCAGGTAATTGCGACTATTCATGATTTTCTCCTGAGAACTGGGCGGCCGTCAAAGCGCGTCGGTGTCGGTTTCGCCGGTGCGGATGCGCAGCGCCTGCTCGATGCCGTAGACGAAGATCTTGCCGTCGCCGATCTGGCCGGTCTTGGCCGCCGACGAGATGGCCTCGACGGCCCGGTCGACGAGCTCTGCGCCGACGGCGACCTCGATCTTGATCTTCGGTAGGAACGAGACGGCGTATTCGGCGCCGCGATAGATTTCGGTGTGCCCCTTCTGGCGTCCGTAGCCCTTGACCTCGGTCACAGTCAGGCCCTGGATGCCGACGGCGGTCAGCGCCTCGCGCACCTCGTCGAGCTTGAACGGCTTGATGATAGCCATCACGATTTTCATAAGCTTTCGCCCTTTTCCCTGCGGTCCCCCGCCGTTGCGTGACATCGCCGGCCGGCCGTGCGAGCTGACGATCAGGCAAAGGGAATCAAGCCGCGTGCCAATTGGCGCGCATGCGGGAATCAGGGCCGAAATGGGGCATTGGCGACCACCGCCAAGCAAGCGGCCGCCTAATTAATGATCAGTTTCATGAGGCTGGACGCGTTTTGCCTATTTCTTGGGCGTCGTCTTCACGCGGACCAGGCCTTCCTGCGCCACCGAGGCGATCAACCGTCCGTCACGGCCGTAGAGGAAGCCGCGCGTAAACCCGCGGGCGCCGATCGCGTTGGGGCTGTCCTGGCTGTAGAGCAGCCAGTCGTCGAGCTTGTGCGGGCGGTGGAACCACATGGCGTGGTCGAGGCTCGCCATCATCAGGTCCGGGTCGAAGCCGGTCCGGCCGTGCGCGAAGGTCGACGTGTCGAGCAGCGTCATGTCGGAAAGATAGGCGAGGATTGCCGCCTGGAGCGCGCGGTCGTCCGGCACGTCGCCCGAGGTGCGCACCCAGACCCGCTGTTGCGGCGGGAGTTTCTTGCGGGTCGTGTAATGTTCGAGGATGACCGGCTTGATCTCGAGCGGCCGCTCGCGCGCCCAGAACTTGCGGATCGCCTCGGGCACGTTGTCGCCCATCATCTCGATGAGTTCGGTCTGCGACTTCAGCGTCTCCGGCTCCGGCACGTCGGTCGGCCCGTCGATCTGGTGTTCCAGCCCCACCTCCTCGGCCTGGAAGGAGGCCTCGAGCGAAAAGATCGCATGGCCGTGCTGGATGGCGACGACGCGCCGTGTGGTGAAAGATCCGCCGTCGCGGATGCGGTCGACCTCGTAGATGATCGGCACCGAGGGATCGCCCGGCCGCATGAAGTAGCAATGCAGCGAGTGGACGTGGCGCTCGACCTCCACCGTCCGCTGCGCGGCGACGAGCGCCTGGCCGATCACCTGGCCACCGAAAACGCGCTGCCAGCCCGCCTGCGGGCTGCGACCACGATACAGATTGTGTTCCAGCCGCTCGAGATCGAGTATGGACAGAAGTTCCTGCATGGCGGTCGTCATGTTGAAATCCCCCGGCGAAGGCCGACATTCCTTGGAAATATGCGCGGGTTGCAACAGCTACGCACCGCGAAGTCAAGAAGACACAGCATTCGGAAGGACCGATCCATGGTTGAAGACACGAAGACGCGCGCGGTCGACATCGTCATCGCCGGCGCGGGCTATGTCGGTCTGGCGACTGCTGTCTCGATCAAGGCGGCGCGGCCGAACCTGTCCGTCCTGATCGTCGATGCCGCGCCCGAGGGCGTCTGGCAGCGCGACACCCGCGCCTCGGCCATTGCGGCGGCGGCGACGCGGATGCTCGACCAACTCGGCTGCTGGGAAGAGATCGCCCCCGGCGCGCAGGCGATGACCGAGATGATCGTCACCGATTCGCGCACCTCAGACCCGGTGCGGCCGGTCTTCCTCACCTTCGACGGCGAAGTCGGACCCGGAGAAGCCTTCGCCCACATGGTCGCCAACAGGAATCTCAACGGCGCGCTACGTCGTCGCGCCGATGAACTCGGCGTCGAAATCCGCGAGGGGCTTGGCGTCACCGGCTTCGCGCCGCTTGCGGCGACGACCCGCGTCGACTTCGCCGACGGGTCGAGTGTCGAGGCACGGCTGCTCGTCGCCGCCGATGGCGTCAAATCGCGGCTGCGCGACATGGCCGGCATCCGCAAGGTCCACTGGGACTACGGCCAGTCCGGCATCGTCTGCACCGTCCGCCACGAGCGCCCGCACAATGGCCGCGCCGAGGAGCACTTCCTGCCCGCCGGCCCCTTCGCGACCCTGCCGCTCGCGCCCGACGAAGACGGCAACAATCGCTCCTCCATCGTCTGGACCGAGCGCACCGAGGACGCGGACCGCCTCGTCGCCGACGACCTGATCGTCTTCGAGCACGAACTCGAACAGCGCTTCGGCCTCGAACTCGGCGAAATCCATGTCGAGGGCAAGCCCCGCGCCTGGCCGCTCGGGCTGACGCTCGCGCGCGATTTCGTCAAGCCGCGCTTCGCGCTGGTGGGCGACGCCGCGCACGGCATCCACCCGATTGCCGGCCAGGGCCTCAACCTCGGCTTCAAGGACGCCGCCGCACTCGCCGAAACCATCGTCGAGGCCGACCGGCTCGGCCAGGACATCGGCGCGCTCGACGTTCTCCAGCGCTACGAGCGCTGGCGCCGCTTCGACACGGTGCAGATGGGGGTCACCACGGATGTGCTGAACCGCCTCTTCTCCAATGACATCGCGCCCGTTCGCGCTGTCCGCGACATCGGTCTCGGCCTCGTCGAGCGCATGCCGCGCCTGAAGGAATTCTTCATCCGCCAGGCCTCCGGCCTCTCGCCCGCCGCCCCGCGCCTCCTGCGCGGCGAAGCCATCTGAAATTTCAGGAAATCACATGAGCCTTGAAAGCGTGCGCGCGTTTCTCGCCGAGAACGCCCCCGACATTGCCGTCATCGAAACCGAGCAAAGTTCCGCCACCGTGGCGCTGGCCGCCGAGGCGCATGGCGTTGCGCCCGACCAGATCGCCAAGACGATCTGCCTGCGCGTCGGCGAGGCGCCGATGCTGATCGTCGCCTCGGGTCTGGCGCGGCTCGACAACCGCAAGTTCAAAGACCGCTTCGGCGGCAAGGCGCGCATGCTGCCGGCCGAAGAGGTGGTGGAAGTCACCTCGCATCCGGTCGGCGGTGTCTGCCCCTTCGGCCTGCCCTCGGCGCTCCCGATCTATTGCGACGTGTCGCTGCAAAAGTTCGACGAGGTCGTCCCGGCCGCCGGCGCCACCAACGCCGCGATCCGCCTGCCGACGACCCGCCTCGTCGCGCTCACCGGCGCCGAATGGATCGACGTGTGCCAATAGCCACTGGAAACCATGCGGCACGCTCCTACGTTGAGGGACGACACCAACCCTCTTGAAGGAGAGCAACATGAACAGGCACGCAACGGCAATCTGGCAAGGCGCGCTCAAGGACGGATCGGGCACGCTCGACATGCAGAGCGGCGCGTTCTCCAAGCAGCCCTATTCCTTCAAGGGCCGCTTCGAGGACGAGAGCGGCAAGTCGGGCACCAACCCGGAAGAGCTGATCGCCGCCGCCCATGCCGGCTGCTTCTCCATGCAGCTCTCGCATCTTCTGGCCGAAAGCGGCACGCCGGCCGAAAAGCTGGAGACCACCGCGACCGTCACCTACGGCCCGACTGCCGGCGGCGGCTTCGAGATCACCGAAAGCGCGCTGAAGCTTAACGCCAAAGTGCCGGGCGTCGACGAGGCCAAGTTCCGGGAACTGGCCGAAAAGGCCAAGACAGGCTGCCCGGTCTCCAAGGCGCTCGGCGCGATCAAGGTCACGCTCGACGCGAAGCTCGCGTAATTTCCTGAGCAGAGGAACGATTTTTACGCAAGGGAACATCCGTTTCCCTTGCGTCTTCGCAACCAAAGATCCGCGCGTTTCGCCTAGACTGTTGCAGATGTAACAGACGGGAGGAAACGCCATGTTGCAGGCTCACAAGCCCATCCAGCGCACCGCGATGCGCTCCACGCTCGAACTCACCGACATCACCGACGATGCCAGCCTGCTGCCCGGCTTCGACGGCCATGAGCGCATCGTGCTCGGCCGCGACGAGACGCGCGGCCTGATCGCCATCGTCGCGATCCACGACTCCAAACTTGGCCCCGCGCTCGGCGGCACGCGCGTCTGGAAACACGAAAGCCTTGAAGCCGCGATCACCGACGCGTTGCGCCTGTCGCGCGGAATGACCTACAAATCCGCCATTGCCGGCATGCCCTTCGGCGGCGGCAAGGCGGTCATCCTCGCCAATGCAAAGACGGACAAGACGCCCGAACTCCTCGAAGCCTATGCCGAGATGCTGGCCGAGCTCGACGGCGACTACTACACCGGGGAGGATGTCGGCCTGACGCTCGCCGACGCCGACTTCCTGCGCGCCCGCACGCCCAACGTCACCGGCACCACGATCGGCGGCAGCGAGAACCCCTCGCCCGTCACCGCCCACGGCGTCTTTCTCGGCCTGAACGCCGCCGCGAAGCACCGCTTCGGCCGCGACGATCTGAAGGGCCTGCGGGTCGGCGTGCAGGGCCTTGGCTCCGTCGGCCGCCGGTTGGCAGAGCAACTACACGAAGCCGGCGCGACGCTGGTCGTCGCCGACATCGACAAGACGCGCGTGGATCAGGCCATCCGCGACTTCGGCGCGACCGCGCTTGCCTCCGACGCCATGGCGACCGCCGATGTCGACGTGTTCGCCCCCTGCGCGCTTGGCGGCGTCATCCATGCCGGCATGATCGACGCCATCAAGGCCAAGGTGGTCGCAGGCGCCGCCAACAACCAGTTGGCCGACGAGGCCGACGCGGCACTCCTCGCCGAACGCGGCATCCTCTACGCACCCGACTACGTCATCAATGCCGGCGGCCTGATCAACGTCGCGAGCGAACTCCTGCCCGGCGGCTATGTCCGCGCCCGCGCGATGAAGCTCGTCGAGACGATCCCCGCGACGCTTGCAGACATCTTCAGCCGCGCGGATACGGAGAAACGCCCGACCAACGCGATTGCCGAGGAAATCGCCGACGAGCGCGTCGCCGCGCGCCACTGATCAACCGGACCCGAGGGGAACCGGCCGGGAGATCGGAAAACCGACCCCGGTCGGAATCGGCTCAGGACGTGTCGATATCTGGCATGGGCGAGACGAAAATGGCGGACTTCGAGAACCGGAGCGGAGTGGACATTCGGTCCATGAGCACCGGAAGCGCAGAAAGCTGCCATTTGCATTCCGCTCAGGCCTGATATCGGCGCGTCCTGCTTAGCTGCCCTTGATGCCGGCCATCGCTTCCGAGCCCCAGACCTCTTTCACCCGCGCGTCACGGCCGCACGCGCCGCGATAGTAGCGGTAGCGCAGCGGATTCTTGGTGTAATAGTCCTGATGATATTCCTCGGCCGGCCAGAACTGCGGCGCGGGCACTACTTCGGTCGCAAGCTGCACGCCGCCGAGCGCCTGCGCGGCTTCCGTCTTCGCGGCCTGCGCGGCCGCAAGCTGGGCGTCGCCGACCGCATAGACTGCGGTCGAATAGCTGAAGCCCCGATCACAGAACTGCCCCCCCGCATCGGTCGGATCGACCGAGCGGAAGAAGGCCGACAGGAGCGCATCATAACTGACCCGCGACGGGTCATAGACGATCTCGACCGCCTCGCGGTGCCGCGCGGCGGTGTGGTTCTCGTAGGTCGGATTCTCGTTCGTCCCGCCGATATAGCCGGACGTCGTCGAGATGACACCGCCGACCTTGTCGAAATCGGACTCCACGCACCAGAAGCACCCGCCGGCGAAGATCGCCCGCTCAGTGTTCTGCGCGGAGGCCGGCAGGGCGGTAAAGGCAAGGGTGAGCGCAAGCGCGGCAGTGCGGAACATGGTCGTCCTCCGAGGGTGTTGCGAAGGAACGTAGCGCCGTGCGGGGCAGTTTCAAATCAAGGCTGCGGGATGGGGACGTGATCTATCCAATGCCGGGCGTCATCCCGGCCGAAGTCCGAGCGAAGCGAGGCGAGAGCCGGGAACCATTCCGTGCGGTCGAAGGTCACGGAATGGGTCCGGATACGGTCTCGCCGCTGCGCGCCGATCCCCTTCCGGGATGACGCGCGGTGGCGCGGGCTAAACCCGCCGTTCCACCATCATCTTCTTGATCTCCGCGATCGCCTTGGCCGGGTTCAGCCCCTTCGGGCAGGCCTGCGTGCAGTTCATGATCGTGTGGCAGCGATAGAGGCGGAACGGGTCTTCGAGGTTGTCGAGCCGCTCGCCAGTCGCCTCGTCGCGGCTATCGATCAGCCAGCGATAGGCCTGCAAAAGCACGGCGGGGCCGAGATAGCGCTCGCCGTTCCACCAGTAGGACGGGCAGGACGTCTGGCAGCAGAAGCACAGGATGCACTCGTAGAGCCCGTCGAGCTTCTGGCGGTCCTCATGGCTCTGCGTCCATTCCTTGGCGGGCTCCGGCGAAACCGTCTGCAGCCACGGCTGGATCGACGAGAGCTGCGCATAGGGCACGGTCAGGTCCGGCACGAGATCCTTTACCACCGGCATGTGCGGCAGCGGATAGACCTTGACGACGCCCGACACCTCGTCCGCGCCCTTGGTGCAGGCAAGCGTATTGGTGCCGTCGATGTTCATCGCGCACGAACCGCAGATGCCCTCGCGGCAGGAACGGCGCAGCGTCAGCGTCGGATCGACATTGTTCTTGATCCACAGGAGCGCGTCGAGGACCATCGGTCCGCAATCGTCCATGTCGACATAATAGGTGTCGGTGCGCGGGTTCTCGTCGTCATCCGGCGACCAGCGGTAGATCTTGTATTCGCGCAGGTTCGTGGCACCGGCCGGCTTCGGCCAGGTCTTGCCCTCGTTGATCCGCGAATTCTTGGGAAGGGTGATTTCGACCATTCTTCCGTTCCTCAGTAAACGCGCTTCTTGGGGGCGATCTTGGCCGGATCGATGCCGCCATCGGCCAATGCCAGCATCGGCTCGGTGTGGACCGGGCGGTAGTCGAGGCGGACCTTGCCGGCCTCGTCGACCCAGGAGAGCGTGTGCTTGCGCCAGTTGGCGTCGTCGCGCTCGGAGAAGTCCTCGCGGGCATGCGCGCCGCGGCTTTCCTTGCGCGCCTCGGCCGAATAGACCGTGGTGATCGCGTTGGCCATCAGATTGTCGAGTTCGAGCGTCTCGACGAGGTCCGAGTTCCAGATCATCGAGCGGTCGGTGACCTTGATGTCGGAGAGGTCGTTCCAGATCGCCGAGATGTTCTCGCAGCCCTTGGCCAGCGATTCCTGGGTGCGGAACACGGCGGCGTCATCCTGCATTGCCTTTTGCATCCGGTCGCGCAGCTTTGCCGTCGGCGTCGAGCCGTTCGCGTTCCGAATACGGTCGAAGCGCTCCATGATCCTGTCGCAGGCAGCGACGTTGATCGCCGGGATCGCCGCGTCGCGGTCGATCACCTGGCCGGCGCGGATGGCGGCGGCGCGGCCGAAGACGACGAGGTCGATCAGCGAGTTGGAGCCGAGGCGGTTGGCGCCGTGCACGGAGGCGCAGGCCGCTTCGCCGACGGCCATGAGGCCGGGCGCGATCGCATCGGGGTTCTCGGCCGTCGGGTTCAGCACCTCGCCCCAGTAATTGGTCGGGATGCCGCCCATATTGTAGTGGACCGTCGGCAGAACCGGGATCGGCTCGCGCGTCACGTCGACGCCGGCGAAGATACGCGCGCTCTCGGCGATGCCCGGCAGGCGCTCGTGGATGACGGCAGGGTCGAGATGGTCGAGATGCAGGAAGATGTGATCCTTCGCCTTGCCGACGCCGCGGCCCTCGCGGATTTCCATGGTCATGCAGCGCGAGACGACATCGCGCGAGGCGAGGTCTTTCGCCGACGGCGCATAACGCTCCATGAAGCGCTCGCCTTCGGAATTGACGAGATAGCCGCCCTCGCCGCGCACGCCCTCGGTGATGAGGCAGCCCGCGCCATAGATGCCGGTCGGGTGGAACTGGACGAACTCCATGTCCTGCAAGGGCAGGCCGGCACGCGCGACCATGCCGTTGCCGTCGCCGGTGCAGGTGTGGGCACTCGTCGCGGAGAAGTAGGCGCGGCCATAGCCGCCCGTCGCCAGCACCACCATCTTGGCGGAGAAGCGGTGGATCGTGCCGTCGTCGAGGTTCCAGGCGACGACGCCGGTGCACACGCCATCGGTCATGATGAGGTCGAGCGCGAAATACTCGATGAAGAACTGCGCGTTGTTCTTGACCGACTGGCCGTAGAGCGTGTGCAAAATGGCGTGGCCGGTGCGGTCGGCGGCAGCGCAGGTGCGCTGGACGGGCGGGCCGTCGCCGAAATTCTGCATGTGGCCGCCGAACGGGCGTTGGTAGATCTTGCCCTCTTCGGTGCGGCTGAACGGCACGCCGTAATGCTCGAGCTCGTAGACGGCAGCGGGGGCTTCGCGCGCCAGATATTCCATTGCGTCGACATCGCCGAGCCAGTCCGACCCCTTGACGGTGTCGTACATGTGCCACTGCCACGAATCCGCGCCCATGTTCTGCAGCGAGGCGGCGATGCCGCCCTGCGCCGCGACCGTGTGCGAACGGGTCGGGAAGACCTTGGTGATGCAGGCCGTCTTCAGTCCCTGCTCGGCCATGCCGAGCGTGGCGCGCAGGCCCGCGCCGCCGGCGCCGACGACCACGACGTCATATTTGTGGTCGACATAGGTGTAGCTGTCGCTGGCGGGCCGCGAGGCGTTCATTCTGGTTTCAGCGTCGGCCACGGATCAGCCTCCGAATGCGATTTTGAGAAGGGCGAAGACAGAGGCGACGCCGATGACGAGCGGGAAGAAGATGTTGAGCGCGATCAGCGCCACCTTCGCGCCTTCGCCATGCACGTAATCCTCGATGACGATCTGCATGCCGAGCTTCATGTGATAGAGCACCGAAACGAGGAACAGGATCACCACCAGCGTCACGAACGGGTTGGCGAGCGTCGCGCGGACTTCCTCGTAGGGCGCGCCCACGAGCGCCACCATCAGCCCGACCATGAACAGGACGAGCGGCACGTTGGCGATGGCGGTGAGGCGCTGGCGCCAGAAATGGATCGTGCCCTCGCGGGCCGAACCGAGGCCGCGGACGCGGCCGAGCGGAGTGCGCATGTCGCTCATGTTCAGGCTCCCCGCGCCATGATGGCGACGATCCAGACGAGGATCGTCAGCACGATCGAGATGATCGGCATCGCAACGGCTGCCCGTCTCGATTGATCCTTGCCGAGCGCCGCTTCGCTGCCCGTATCCATGACGAGGTGGCGGATGCCGCCGAGCATGTGGTGGACGAGAACCCAGGTGAAGCCGAACAGAACGACCAGCCCGAGCCACGAACCGTAGATCGCCTGCACGCGGGCGAAGGTTTCCGGCGTGCCGGAAGCGGCCATCAGCCAGATCGCGACCAGCAGTGTTCCGAAATAGAGCGCGCAGCCGGTGATGCGATGGATGATCGACATCATCATCGTCGGGATCGGCTTGTAGATCTGGAGATGCGGAGACAGGGGTCTCGCACGGGTGGCTGTGGTCTTGCTCATGGCTCCCCCGTTCGACGGCGGCACGGACCCTTTATGCGTCATGCCGTCGCCGGACTGCGACGTGAAGTGTTGGGCGCTTTCTAATGCGGTTTTTGCAATGCGTCAAAGCCGGAAAACGCTGGACCAGCGCCCATTTAGCGGTGAGGCCGCAAATGAAAAGCGCCCCCTCGCCGCTTCAATCGATTAACCGCTGAAATGTTTGGTCAGGTGCGGCAGGCGAGCGCGCCCTCGCCGTTTTTCATCCACAGCGCCTCGCCGTTTTCGACCACCAGCGAGTAGAGCCCTTCGGCGAATCGGTAGAGCTGATTGGGCGGGCTTGCGGGCAGCGCGACCGGCTCCTCCTCGCCCTGCGCATCGACCACGACCGACGATCCGGCTGCCGCCACCTTGAGCTGGCTCCCGTCCTCGCAGGCATAGGTCGCGAGCGGCGGCTGTGCGGGCACCGAGCCGGTCGCGACATCGTCGAGATCGGCGACGCAGCCGGAGGCGACGAGGACGCCCGCCAAGGCCAGCGGAATGTGGATGCGTTTCATGCGTGTCCTTGTTCAAGGCGCGTCTGCGACGGTCCGGCATTAACCATGTCCGCAGAAAGACGCGCGGGCAAGCGCCCCGTTTCGGGTGACAAGGGTTAAGAAAGCGTTAACTTGTCTTAACATGCCGCAAGCCCCGTTCCGGAGGACCGTGATGAACACGCTCGCATACGCCCTCACCGCCGCGCTCTTCGCCGCCACGGCATCGGCCGCCACTGCCGGCAGCCTCTACCAGGACCAGGTCCATGCCGACAGTTTCGGCAATCTCGTTATCTACTCGCCTGCCGGCTACAAGCGCATCGTCGTCGGCGCGGGCGAAGCGGCATCGGGCTATCGCGCGACCGGCTCCTACCACGAGACCGACGCGCCGCGCGTCGCCTATCATGGCGGCCAGCGCCTGCAACTTCGCCCCTATCGCGACTGCGAGTTCGGCGCCGTCCTCCTCCACGGCCGCAGCTACATGTACGGCCTGCCGGACCATGTCGTGCCGACCCCGGCGGACGCGCTTTGCCGCTGAGCGCACACATCCTCGTGATGCCGGCGCGCGGGCGCGCGTCCACATTTCGACACCTTTCTTTTGCCTTTGCGAATGAAGAGGTTAAGAAATGAGTAACCATTCGACATCGGCATCCGCGAGCCGCCTGCGCAACCACATCGCCTCGCTGCAGACGATGACGCGCTTCGTCCTGGCGACGCTGGCGCTGGCGAGCGGCGTCTACACCTATCTGGGCGTGCGCGGCCTGCTCGACGGTTCGGCGACGCTCGTCTTCCTCGGCGCGATCATCTATTCCGTCGCCGTCTCGGTCGGCATCTACGGTTTCTGGACCTATCTGATCCGCTTCGTTCCCGAGATGCGCGACGGCGCCTCACGCATCGCGCTCTTCCTGATCATGATCGTCGGCTCGGTGATGATCATCGCCATGTCGTCCTGGCTGAATGCCGCCGCACTCGCCGGCTCCGCCGCCGTCGAGCAGCATCTGGCGACGACCCAGCAGGAATACACCGCCGACCTCGACCAGGCGCATTCGAACGCGCTCGGCGCGCTCTCGCTCTTGCCCGACATTCAGCGCGCGCAGGAGCGCTTCGCCCGTCTCGCCGAAGACGAGCGCGCGTCCGGCGCGCTCACCGGCACGTCGGGCTCGGGCAGCGTCGTCCAGCTCCTGACGCAGATGTCGGCGCAGATGAACGAGCTGCAGGCGACGATCGAAGGCTCGCGCGAACGCGTGCAGACGCTGTTCGAGGAAGGCCAGCTTCACCTGACGGCGATGCGCCAGCTCGTCTCCGCCGCAGGCCCGGTCGAGCCGCGCGCCAACGAGTTCGCGCAGGAAACGGTGGCGCTGTCCGGCGTCATCGCCTCGCTCGAACAGACCTCGATCGCGCCCTCGGTCGCCCGCGCCGCGCAGGATCTGTCGATGGGCTTCATCGCCCCGGTGACGAGCGGCGCCGATGCGGAGCTTGCCGGCCGCCAGTCCACCGTCATGGAAACCGTGCGCGCCTCCGTTGCCGCGCAGTCCGCCGCGCTCTCGGAAGCCGCCAACGAAATCCTCGCCCAGCCCCGCGTCGACGAACGCCGCTTCGTGCCGCTCTCCTCGGCGGAGGCCGTCCTCGTCTACGCGACGAGCTTCCTGCCGAGTTGGGCCGGTGCGATCTCGATCGATCTTTTGCCGGGCGTCTTCGTCGCCGTCATGGCGGTGGTGATGGCGGCGCTACGTCGCAATGAGGACGGCCTCACAGACGCCGACCGCATCACCGCCGCCGACATGCTGCGCTCGATCGAACTGCACGAGACGCTCGCAGCCGCCCGCGCCGCACGCCAGCCGGCTCCTGTTTTGGAGCCCGAGCCGGACATATCCAAGACACCCGCAGCGCCGTCCGCGCAGCCGGCGACGAACGAAAACGTCACGCCCCTTTCCCTCAACGAACGCAAGCGGTTCGAGCCATGACCGACCACGCGCACCATTCCAACACCGCACCGCAGGGCCGCTTCGCCCGGCTCGTCGATCGCGTCGACGACGGCAACGTCATGCGCTTCACCTTTGGCGCGATGCTCGCCGGCGTCGTCGGCGTCCTCGCCTTCGACCTCTATGAACTGCGCCAACAGGCCGGCGGGTTGTGGCCGTCCGACCAGGCGTCCGTGCACGTCACCGAGCCGATCCTGCCACCCGCGGTCGAGACCGATGGTTCGTCTTCCGGCTCGCAGGACCCGCGCGAGAACGTCCAGACCGACGAGACGCTTCTGAAGGATGCCGTCCGGTTCGAGCTGAAGCCCGGCGGCGTCCTTGCCGCGACCGGCTCGATCGATGTCGGCTCCTCTGCGCGCCTTGCCGCCGAACTCGATGCGCGCGGCGAATATGTCCAGACCGTCTCGCTCAACTCGCCCGGCGGCTCGCTCGAGGATGCGATGGCGATGGCGCGCATGATCCGCGAGCGCGATCTGGCGACCCTCGTGCCGGACGGCGCGCTGTGCGCCTCGTCCTGCCCGCTGGTCTTCGCCGGCGGCACCACCCGCACGGTCGGCGACAAGGCTGCGATCGGCCTGCATCAGTTCTATGCCGGCACGTCCAGCCTGCCCGGGCCCGAGCAGGCGATGTCGGACGCGCAGGTCACCGCCGCGCGCATCTCGCGCTATCTGTCGGAAATGGGCGTCGATCCGGCCATGTGGCTGCACGCGCTCGATACGCCGCCGCGCGCGCTCTACTATCTGTCGGCCGAGGAAATGGCCGGCTACAAGCTCGTCACATCGACCGGGCCGATGGCTCGTCTTCAGTGACGATGGCCGGCGCGAAGGGGCGCCGCCACCTCGTCGCCGTCGCGCTCCTCTTCGGCTTCCGCTGACACGCGAACGCGGTCGCGACCTGCCGCCTTGGCCGCGTAGAGCGCCTGGTCGGCACGGTCGATCAGGCTGGCGAGCGTGTCGGACGGCACGCGCTGCGCGACGCCGAAGCTGGCGGTCAGCCGCCTGCCGGCGGGCATGAAGTCGAGTTCGCAGACGGACAATCCCATCCGCATGCCCTCCGCCATCAACCGTCCCGCCTGGGCGGTCGTGCCGCTCGCCAAAATGGCGAATTCCTCTCCGCCCATCCGGCCGACCACCGCATCCGCTCCCGCCCGCGCAGCAAGGCACGCGGCGAACTGACGGATCGCCGCGTCGCCACAGGCATGGCCGAAATGGTCGTTGACCTGCTTGAAATGATCGAGATCGGCCAGAACCAGCGAGACCGGCTGGCCCTGCCGCTCGGCCTTGCGGATGAGCCGGATCGCACCCTGCTCGAAGCCGCGCCGGTTGAGCACGCCCGACAGCATGTCGGTGCCCGCCTCGGTTCGCAGCGCCTCGATCGTATCGAGCGAGGCGGAGGAAATGAGCGTCAGCGCGATGACCGACAGGAAGAACACCGCAGACAGGACCAGCGACAGCCAGTAGAGCGACTGGAAGAACAGTTGTTCGGTGCCGAGCCCACCCTGCAGCAGGTAGATCACTGCCGGCCGGATGACCGATCCGGCTGAAATGAAAGCGACCGATCCGAGCAGAAGTCGATCGACGAGCGTCTGCGCGCCGGCCCGCCATAATTTATACGCCAGCAATGCAGAAACGGCGGCGAACCCAAGGCTGGCCGCCGCGACCCGCAGCGCAAGGTTCGGCTCTCCGACGAGACCGGCGGCGAGCACTGTCAGCGAGATTGCCGTGATTGCGCACATCGCGCCCAACGGCGCGCGCCTGCCATGCCGCGCCATCAGCGCGGTCGACAAAAGCACCATGCTTCCAAGGAAGATCGCGTTCGACAAGAACCGCGACAGTTCGAAACCGAACGGCTCGAAATACTGGAGCGACATGCCGATGGCGAAGCCGGCATAGGACCAGGCCGCGCGTTCGACGACGCGGTCCGCCTGATGCCGTGCGAGCAGGAAAAGCGCCGCCGAGAAGATACCGCTGAGCGTCGGTATGATCAGCGCAATGAACAAAGATGAATCCAAGACCGCCGGCCCCACCCAACCTTCGCCGAAGCTAGGCGCGAAAGCCGAACAAGCCGTTAACCGGGCGCAGCGTCAGGCGACGTTTCGACCCGGTTCTGCACCCTATTTCCACTCGCGGATGTCGACGAAATGACCCGCGATCGCAGCCGCCGCAGCCATGGCCGGCGAGACGAGATGGGTGCGGCCCTTGAAGCCCTGCCGACCTTCGAAATTGCGGTTCGAGGTCGAAGCGCAGCGTTCCTGCGGCTTGAGGCGGTCGTCGTTCATCGCCAGGCACATGGAGCAGCCCGGCTCGCGCCAGTCGAAGCCGGCTTCGATGAAGATCCTGTCGAGACCTTCTTCTTCCGCCTGCTGCTTCACGAGCCCCGAGCCCGGAACGACCATGGCGTCGACGGTCGCCGCGACCTTGCGTCCTTCGATGACGGCGGCGGCCGCACGCAGATCCTCGATCCGGCCATTGGTGCACGAGCCGATGAAGACGCGGTCGATGGCGATGTCGGTGATCCTGGTGCCCGGCTTCAGGCCCATATAGTCGAGCGCGCGCTGCTTGGAGGTGCGCTTGTTCTCGTCCGTGATCGCGGCCGGGTCCGGCACTTCGCCCATCACCGAGACCACGTCCTCGGGCGAGGAGCCCCAGGAGACGATCGGCGGCAGGTTGGCTGCGTCGAGCACGACGACCTTGTCGTAATGCGCGCCCTTGTCCGAGTTCAGCGTCTTCCAGTAGTCGAGCGCCATCTCCCACGCCTTGCCCTTCGGCGCGCGCGGCTTGTCCTTCACATAGGCGAAGGTGGTCTCGTCGGGCGCGATCAGGCCGGCGCGGGCGCCGCCTTCGATCGACATGTTGCAGATCGTCATGCGCCCTTCCATCGACAGCGCGCGGATCGCCTCGCCGGCATATTCGATGACGTAGCCGGTGCCGCCAGCGGTGCCGATCTCGCCGATGATGGCGAGGATGATGTCCTTGGCGGTGACGCCTTGGGGCAGTTGCCCGTCGACGCGCACCAGCATGTTCTTCGCCTTCTTCTGGATCAGCGTTTGCGTGGCGAGCACGTGCTCGACCTCTGAGGTGCCAATGCCGTGGGCGAGCGCGCCGAACGCGCCATGGGTCGAGGTGTGGCTGTCGCCGCAGACGATCGTCATGCCCGGCAGGGTAAAGCCCTGCTCCGGCCCGATGATGTGGACGATGCCTTGGCGGATGTCGGCGGCGTCGTAATATTCGACGCCGAAATCGGCCGCGTTCTTCGCCAGCGCCTCGATCTGGATGCGGCTTTCCTCGTTCCGGTTGATGCCGAGCTTGCGGTCGGGCGAGGTCGGCACGTTGTGATCGACGACGGCCAGCGTGCGCTCGGGATGGCGCACCTTGCGGCCGGCCATGCGCAGCCCTTCGAAGGCCTGCGGGCTGGTCACCTCATGCACGAGATGGCGGTCGATATAGAGGAGGCAGGTGCCGTCATCCTGGCGGTCGACGACGTGGTCGTCGAAGATCTTGTCGTAGAGTGTACGCGGTGCGCTCATGGCGTGGAATCCGTTCGGTCGAAGAAGCAGTCGGAAAATGGCGAAAGGCGGGGGTGCGCGCCTAGCGCGCGAGGCTCGCCGTCGCGCCGGAAAACCGGGCGAAGAAACGGGACGGCAGGCGCTTGCGATCCTGCAGCACGAACCTCTTATAGGCCGGGTTCCCGAAGAGCTTTTCCATGGACCGTTTCATTACCAGCCTTTCGGCCGGCCTTCAATCTGTCCGTCTCAGTCGTCGGGCGGGCCGTCCCTGCCGTCGATGCGCCCGACCTTCTTTTCCAGAACGTGCATCGCGCCGAGCACGATGATGGCGAGCACGGTCGCCAGCGCGGCCACCTGCCAGAAGCCGAGCCCGGCCGCGAGCCCGATCGCGCCGGAGAGCCAGAGCCCCGCGCCGGTCGTCAGGCCCTTCACCTTGCCGCGCGCGAAGATGATCGTGCCGGCCGCCAGGAAGGCGACGCCCGCCGTCACCGCCTCGATCAGGCGCAGCGGATCGAGACGCGAGGCATCCGCATCGAACTGCGAGGAATGCACGATCTCGATGCCGAGGATCGCGAAGGATGCTGCCGCGAGCGAAACGAGCATATGCGTGCGCAGGCCCGCCGGATGGTCGCGCCATTCGCGCTCGAAGCCGATCATCGCCCCGAACAGCGCGGCGACGAGCAGCCGGGCCGTGATGACGCCAAAGGGCAGGTAGGTCGGATGGCCGAAATCGGCGAGAATGTCGCTCATGCGTGTGTCGTTGTCCGGTTGACGGCGTCGTCATCCATAGCCGGGTTTTTCCGGCCGCAAAACGAAAAAGGGCGCGGAAACCCGCGCCCTTCTCGATCTGCCCGAAAGGCAGGAAACTTATGCGTTGTCGGCCTCGGCAGCGGCCTTGTCGGCGGCTTCCTTGTCGGCTGCGGCCTTCTCGGCGGCGAGCGCCTGTGCGGCGGCGACCTTCTCGGCCTCGATACGGGCCTTCTCTGCATTGGCGGCTTCGCGCTCGGCGTCGTTGAGCTTGCGGGCGCGAACGCTCGTGTTCTCGACGATGCGGGCCGACTTGCCGCGACGATCGCGCAGGTAATAGAGCTTGGCGCGACGCACCTTGCCGCGGCGGACGATCTCGACGCCCTCGACCATCGGCGAATAGACCGGGAACACACGCTCCACGCCTTCGCCATAGGAGATCTTGCGGACGGTGAAGTTCTCGTTGAGGCCGGCGCCGGAGCGGGCGATGCAGACGCCCTCATAGGCCTGCACGCGGGTGCGCGTGCCTTCCGTGACGCGGACCAGCACGCGGACGGTATCGCCCGGCTGGAATTCGGGGAGCTTGCGCTTCTCTTCAATCTTGGCGGCCTGTTCGGCCTCGAGCTGACGAATGATGTCCATCGGACTAAACCTCTTCTTATTCTTCGAACAGCCAGAGCGCTCGGCACTCGCCTTCTCAGTCTCGATGGACCGGCAGGCTATGCGAACCGGCCAAGGCCGGAAGCAGGAGCGGTGGTCAGTAATTCTTGACGGGTCCGGACACGCAATCCGGGCTCAGCGACGCGCTCATACATGGCTTTGGCGCGATTGTCACGCCCGCCGCGTCATTTTTCGCCCAAGAGGTCCGGCCGTCGTGCCCGCGTCAGTTCCAGCGCCTGCGCCCGCCGCCATTCGGCGATCTTCTTGTGATTTCCAGAGGTCAAGACCTCCGGGATCGCCATGCCCTCGAACTCGGCCGGACGCGTATAGTGCGGATGCTCCAGCATGCCGCTCTCGAAGCTTTCCTCCTCGCCCGACGCCAAGTTGCCCATGACGCCCGGCAGAAGCCGCACGACGGCGTCGAGCAGCACCTGCGCGGCGATCTCCCCGCCCGACAATACGTAGTCGCCGATCGAGACCTCCTCGAGGCCGCGCGCGTCGATCACGCGCTGATCGACGCCTTCGAACCGGCCGCAGAGGATCACCGCACCCGGCCCGGCGGCGAGGTTACGCACGCGCGCCTGCGTCAGCGGCTTTCCGCGCGGGCTCATCAGGAGGCGCGGCCGGGCGTCGCCTTCCGGCGAGGCATGGTCGACGGCCTTGGCGATGATGTCCGCCTTCAGCACCATGCCCGCCCCGCCGCCGGCCGGCGTGTCGTCCACCGTGCGATGGCGGTCGGTAGCGAAGTCGCGGATTTGTACCGTGTCGAGCGACCAGGTGCCCTCGGCCAGCGCCCGGCCGGCGAGCGACAGGCCGAGCGTGCCGGGAAACATCTCCGGATAGAGCGTCAGGACCGTCGCGCGGAACGTCACGGCTGCTCTTCGTCCTCGTCCTCGTCGGGCAGCAGGCCTGCCGCCGCCGGGTCGACGACGATCCGCCGCTCGGCAATCGAAACCTGCGGCACCGCCGCGCGGGTGAACGGCACCATCGCCGTGCCGCCCGTCGAAAGCGTCAGCTCGATGATGTCGCCGGCGCCGAAATCGTGCATCGTCTTGACCGTCCCGAGCCTTGCGCCGGCCTCGTCCACCGCTTCGAGCCCGATCAGGTCGGCATGGTAGAACTCGTCCTCGCCGAGATCATCCGGCAGCGCGCTTCGCGAAACGAAGAGCTCCGTCCCGTTTGCCGCTTCCGCCGCTTCACGCGTCGTGATCTCCTTGATGCGCGCGACGACGACATTCTTCGCTGGGCGCAGATTGGCGATCGTGTAGGCCGCGCCCTTGGCGTCGGTCAGCTTGCCGTAGTCGCCGAGCGCCAGCGGATCGCCGGTGAAAGTCTTGATCCGCACCTCGCCGCGCACGCCATGCGGCGCGCCGATCACCGCCATCAGAACTCGCTGGTCGTCGCTCATTTCATTCGCTTCCTGTGTCAGTCAGCTTCAAACGCCGCCCTTCATCGCCTGTCAACCTTGGACGGTGAAGATGACGTCATGTCCGAATTCCTCGTCATCGCCCGGCCCGACCTGCAGGATGCCCGCGCGGCGTGGCTGAAATCGCTTGCTGTCGAGCGCCGTCTCGCCGCCTTGACGGTCGAGGCCTATGAGCGCGACACGCGCCAGTTTTTCCAGTTCCTGACCGGCCATCTCGGCGCCCCGCCTGCAATTTCCGACATCGCCGATCTGCGCCCGGCCGACCTGCGCGCCTATTTGGCTGCACGGCGCGGCGATGGCGCAGGCGCGCGTACGCTGGGGCGCGGCCTTGCCGGCATCCGCTCGCTGTTGAAATTTCTGGAGCGTCGCGGCCTCGTCAATTCCGCCGGCGCTTCGGCCTTGCGCTCGCCGAAACAGCCAAAATCGCTGCCCAAGCCGCTGACGGCATCCGACGCGCGCCGCGTCGTCTCGCAAGGCGACCAGCTTGCCGAAGAACCCTGGATCGCGGCCCGCAACGCCGCCGTGCTGACGCTGCTCTACGCCTGCGGCCTGCGCATTTCCGAAGCGCTCGGCCTCACCGGCGACGATCTCTCGACCACGGCCGACACCGTGCTGCGCGTCACCGGCAAGGGCGGCAAGACGCGGCTCGTGCCGGTCCTGCCCGCAGCCCTCGCCGCCATCGCAGACTATCGCCGCCTTTGCCCTTATCACCTCGACGCCGCCAAGCCGCTCTTTCGCGGCGCCAAGGGCGGGCCGCTCGCGCCGGCCATCATCCAGCGCGAGATGAAGAAGATGCGCTCCGCACTCAACCTGCCCGAAACCGCGACGCCGCACGCGCTGCGCCATTCCTTCGCGACGCACCTCCTCGCCCGCGGCGGCGATTTGCGCGCGATCCAGGAACTGCTTGGCCATGCGAGCCTGGCGACGACGCAGATCTATACCGGCGTCGATTCCGCACGCCTGCTCGAAATCTATGACAAGGCCCATCCGCGCAGCCGCTCTGCCGCTTAACGATTTCGCCTCAAATCCCAGCTAGGCTCCGGCCATGTTGATGCGCCTCGATCCCGACCGCCTTGCCGATGCCGCGCTGCGCCTCCTCGCCGCGCTGACGACGCTCGCCTTCGCAAGCTTCACGCTCATCCTTTTCGCCGGAACATGGATGGCGCGGGCCGAAACCGTGTGCACCGGCGACGATCTACTCGCCATCATGGAGCGCGACGACCCGGCTGCCTATGCGCGCCTCCTCGACGCCTCGGCCGCGACGGTCAACGGCGAGGCCATGCTGTGGCAGATCGAGGCGCCCGGCGGCGCCGTCTCGCATCTCTACGGCACCATGCACGTCACCGATCCGCGCATCTTCGAACTCGATGCTAAGGCAAGCGCCGCCTTCGACGTCTCCGAAACGCTGGTCATCGAGACGACCGACATCCTCGACCCCGCCGCGATCATGGCGACGATGGCCGAGCACCCCGAGCTGATGATGTTCACCGACGCGACCACATTGTCCTCGCTCCTCGAAGAGGCCGATCGCGAGCGCATCGAGGCAGCCATGAACGAGCGCGGCCTTTCGCTGGGCGCCGTCGACAAGATGAAGCCGTGGATGATCGCCGCGATGGCGACGCTGCCGACCTGCGAACTCGCGCGCAAATCCGCCGGCGCCGAAATCCTCGACGTCGCGCTTGCCACCCGCGCCAAGGCGGCGGGAATCGAGATCGAGGGGCTGGAGACGACGGCGGAGCAGCTTGGTGCGATGGCCGCCCTGCCGCTCGATTTCCACATGCGCGCCCTCGTCGAGACGATCGCGCTGGGCGAGACGATCGATGACGTTATCGAGACGATGGTCGTCATCCACGCGCGCGGTGAGCCGGGGCTGTTCTGGCCCTTCTTCCAGGCCGCCCTGCCTGGCGACGCCTCGGACGGGATCGCCATTGCCGGCTTCGAGCAGTCGGTGATCGTCGACCGCAACCGGACGATGACGGAGCGCATGCAGCCTCTCCTCGACGCCGGCGGCGCCTTCGTCGCCATCGGCGCGCTGCACCTTCCCGGCGAGGATGGCGTCGTCGCGCTTCTTCAGGAAGCCGGCTATTCCGCCACCCCGCTCCCCTCCGGCGATTGAGCCGCGGGAACTGCACGCTCTTGTGAACGTTTAGGTTCCGATAAGTCATCTTGAGGAGCCTGAACCATGGCCGACCCCCTGCGTAACCGCGATCCCATCGCGCATGATCCGCTGAACCCCGCCGATCCGGCGGACCCCCGCTATGCAGCCAACGATCCCCGCTATGTCGACCCGGCAACGGGCGCGGCGCGGCCTTCCGATACGGTCGTCGTCGACAATACCGGCCGCTCGGGCGGTGGCTCCAATGCGCTCGTAATCGGCGTCGTCGCCGCTGCGATCGTCGTTGCGCTCCTGGTGTTCATGAACTGGTCGCCCGGCGCGGATACTGCGGTCGATCCCGGCGGCGCGGCCGTCGAGGAGCCCGCCGCGACGGCACCGGCACCCGCCGGCGACGCGACCGCCCCGGCTCCGGCGGCTGAAGCTCCGGCAACGACGGCTCCGGCTGACACGGCCCCGGCCGCTCCGGCTGCCGAAGACACCGCTCCGGCCCCTGCCGACGAGGCTCCGGCCACCGAACCGGCCGAATAACAGCGGCCCACACCGATCAAGCCCCGCTCTTGCAGCGGGGCTTTTTCGTGCGTCACCCCTGCCGGCGCGCCATGAAGGCGAGCTTTTCGAACAGGTGCACGTCCTGCTCGTTCTTCAACAGCGCACCGTGCAGCTTCGGAAGCGCGTTCTTCGGATCGGCCCGAAGGTCGGCGGGGTCGACATCGTCGGCGACGAGCAGCCTGATCCAGTCCAGCGCCTCGGAGGTCGACGGCTTCTTCTTCAGCCCCGGCACCTCGCGCACCTCATAGAACTGCGTCAGCGCCGAGCGCACCAGTTCCTGCTTGATGCCCGGATAGTGGACGTCGACGATCTTCGACAACGTCTCGGCGTCGGGGAAGCGGATATAGTGGAAGAAGCAGCGGCGCAAAAACGCGTCCGGCAGTTCTTTCTCGTTGTTCGAGGTGATGATGACGATCGGCCGGTGCACGGCCCGCACCGTTTCGCCGGTCTCGTAGACATAGAATTCCATCTTGTCGAGTTCCTGCAGAAGGTCGTTCGGAAACTCGATGTCGGCCTTGTCGATCTCGTCGATCAGGAGCACGACCTTGCGGTCGGTCGCGAAGGCTTCCCACAATTTTCCGCGCTTGATGTAGTTGCGGATGTCGTTGAACCGCTCGTCGCCGAGCTGGCTGTCGCGCAGGCGCGAGACGGCGTCATATTCATAGAGGCCCTGCTGCGCCTTGGTCGTCGATTTGACGTGCCATTCGAGGAGGTCGAGCCCGAGAGATGCCGCGATCTGCTTGGCGAGTTCGGTCTTGCCGGTGCCCGGCTCGCCCTTGACAAGCAGCGGTCGTTCCAGCGCGATCGCCGCATTGACCGCAACCATCAGATCCTTGTCGGCGACATAGGACGATGTTCCTTCGAAACGCATCCGCGAACTCCGTTTTCAAACAGGGGCGGACAGTAGGGAGGGCTTTTCGGCGGCGCAAGAACCAGCCATGAAAAAAGCCCCGCTGCGCAGGTGCGCAACGGGGCTTTGAAGCGTCGTTCGATCGGGCTTTAGCGGCCCGAACCGACCTGCCAGGCATTGTAGACGTTGTCCATCGCGGTTGCCGGGGCGCTCGACATGTCGTTGATCGAGGCGGTCGTGATCGTCTCGAAATTGCCGGCCGGAGCAGGCGCCACGGCGACGTTCGAGCCGGAGACCGCATCGTTGAGCTGGGTCAGGACGGCGCCGTCGTAATTGCCGGCATAGTAGGGAGCCTGCTGTGCGAAGGCTGCGCCCGAAACGCCGAGGACGAGTGCGGAGGCGAGAAGAATGCGGTTCATGGTAGTACTCCTGGTTTGGTCCGACGCCCTTGGGAGGATGCGCTTTTGGGACCGTTGAAATTCGAGGCGGCCATGTCGCCGTCCGATGAGTGGCATTTGGGAAATCGGCTAAGGGGTCGCAATGTGTTCAACGTTGAACAATCCGTCACCGATTTCATCGCGGCTTCGTGACCGGACCCCTGGAACCTTCCGCCCGAGGTCACTTAGCTCTGGATGCGAATATGAGCGGTTGCGAATTCACTGGCAAAACAACGAGGCGGGACGGATGCGCGCCGGCGCGTCGCCGCGCCGTGACGCGGCTCACGCGCGCCGTCACGAAATCCGGCGGCGCCTCGTGAACGCGACTGGCGAAACGGGCGGCCTCTCTCTATATTGGGATCGGCGTTCTGCGCTTCTCGACAGGAGTAACTTAATTCTCGGGGCCTTACTGATCTCTAGGGAGCTGTCCCTGGCCGGACCCGTGGGTTCGGACACACGGCGCCCACCTACGTTGTAGGCACCCGGGATCAACCTCTCCATCGGTCGTCGTGGTTCGCTTTTTCCTCCTTCCATTCGCTCGCACGCGACACCTTCATGTCGCCTTCTCCCCTTCCGTCTCCCCGCTTCGATCTGTAATCGGGGATGGACAGGAGGGCGAAGCATGACTCCACGCGAACTGAAGAAGGCCCTGCGCGAGGAAGCGCTTGCGAGGCGCGACGGGCTCGATTCGCAATGGCGCATCGAGGCATCGCTGCGCATGGCGGAAGCCGCCGACCGTCTCGGCGTCGAGCCGGGCATGGTCGTCTCGGGTTTCTGGCCGATGCGCTCGGAGGTCGACGTGCGGCCGCTGATGTTCGCCCTGCGCGAACGCGGCGCACGGCTTTGCCTGCCCGCCATCCTCGACAAGCAGACGATCGTCTTTCGTGAACTCGTGCGTGACGGGAAGATGGTCGACATGGGCTTCGGCACGTTCGGGCCCGGCCCCGATGCCGCCGAGCTCGATCCCGATCTGATGCTGATCCCGCTCGCCGCCTTCGACGATCGCGGCCACCGGATCGGCTATGGCGCGGGCTATTACGACCGCGCAATCGACCGCCTGCAGGCAAAGGGCCACGCCCCGCGCCTCGTCGCTATCGCCTTCGATTGCCAGGAGGTGGAGCGCGTGCCCGACCAGGACCACGACGTCCAGCTTCCCGAAATCCTGACGGAAAGCGGGTTGCGCCCCTTCTTGAACGGGCTATAGGGAGGCGATGCGACTTCTCTTTCTGGGCGACATGGTGGGACGGACGGGCCGGACGGCAGTCTGGGACCGGCTGCCGGGCCTCATCTCCGATTTCAAGCTCGATTTCGTCATCGTCAATGGCGAAAACGCGGCCGGCGGCTTCGGCATCACGGAAGAGATCTTCCGCCTGACGCTCGATGCCGGCGCCGATGTCGTGACCACCGGCAACCACGTCTGGGACCAGCGCGAGGCGCTTCAGTTCGCCCCGCACGAGGAACGCTTCCTGCGCCCCGCCAACTTTCCCAAGGGCACGCCCGGACGCGGCACCGGGGTCTACATGGCGAAGAACGGCGCGCGCGTGCTGGTCTCCAACATCATGGGCCGGGTCTTCATGCACCCCGAGCTCGACGATCCGTTCAAATGCGCCGAGGAAGAACTCGCCGCCTGCCCGCTCGGCGAGCAGGCCGACGCGGTGGTGATTGACTTCCATGCCGAGGCGACGTCGGAAAAGATGTGCTTCGGCCATTTCGTCGACGGCCGCGCCAGCCTCGTCGTCGGCACCCACACCCACCACCCGACCGCCGACCATCAGATCTTGAACGGCGGCACCGGCTATCTCACCGATGCGGGCATGTGCGGCGACTACGATTCCTCGCTCGGCATGGACAAGGAGGAGCCGCTGAACCGGTTCCTGTCCAAGGTGCCGAAGGGCCGCTTCGAGGCCGCTTCCGGCCCGGCGACGATCTGCGGCGTCAGTGTCGAGATTTCCGACCGCACCGGCCTTGCCGAGAAGATCGCGCCCTTGCGTCTCGGGCCGCGGCTCGAAGAAACCATTCCCGCCTTCTGGAACTAAAACGCGTGTTTCGCCATTGTTGCGAACCGTTGGTTGACGGCCCTTTGGCCGGCGCCTAACGCTTCACGACATCAGGGCACCCGCACCCGATCCTTTGCGGCTGGAATCACGACAATGGAATGGCTTCTCGGCTACTTCGACTGGACCGGTGACCCCACCGCCTGGGTGGCACTCGCCACCCTCATCGCATTGGAAGTCGTGCTCGGCATCGACAACCTCATCTTCATCTCGATCCTCTCCAACAAGCTGCCCGAGCACCAGCGCGAGCGCGCCCGCCGGCTCGGCATCGGCGCGGCGCTCGTCATGCGCCTGATCCTGCTCGGCACGGTCGCCTTCATCGTCCAGTTGACACAGCCGGTCTTCACCCTCTTCGGCGAGCCATTCTCCTGGAAGGACATCATCCTTCTGGTCGGCGGCCTGTTCCTCGTCTGGAAGGCGACCAAGGAAATCCACCACACGGTCGACCCGGTCGACCACAAGGAGGACATGGTCTCGCGCACGGCGACGGTCACGATGGGCGGGGCGATCTTCCAGATCCTGCTGCTCGACCTCGTCTTCTCGGTCGATTCCATCATCACCGCCGTCGGCATGACCGAGCACATCGCGATCATGTACATCGCCGTCATCATCACGGTTGCCGTGATGCTGATCGCCGCGACGCCGCTCGCCAACTTCATCGGCAAGAACCCGACCATCGTCATGCTGGCGCTGGCGTTCCTGCTGATGATCGGCATGACTCTGATCGCCGAAGGCATGGGCTTCCACGTGCCCAAGGGCTACATCTACGCCGCGATGGGCTTCTCGGCGCTGGTCGAGGCGCTCAACATGCTGGCCCGGCGCAGGAAGGCGAAGTCCATGCCGCCCGCCGCGGACACCGTCACGCCCACGCACTGAGGCCAGAATCGGCCGTGCTCAAACTCCTTCGAGGATGAGCACGGTCGGACGCCTCGGCAGCGAGCGAAGCGACACGTCGAAGGACCGGCTGTCGCGATACTCGACCTCGAAAGTCTCGCCGATCATCGCCGCGAAGGTGGAGATCGGCGTCGAGAAGCGGTGCATCGGCAGGACGATCGAGGATTGCAGCCGCGCCGTGATCTCCGACACGTCACCAAGCGACAGCGTCATGCCGCCATCGATCGGCACCATCACCACGTCGAGCCGGCCGATCGCGCCGTAATGCTCGGGCGCGAGCGCGTGGTGCAGATGGCCCAGATGCCCGATGCACAGCCCCGCGACCTCGAAGATGAAGATGGAGTTGCCGCCCTCCTCCGTCGCACCCCAGCGCATGATGTCGGTCGGCACGTTGCGGACATAGACGTCGTCGACCACCAGCGCATGCCGCGCCGGGCCCTCCTCACCCCAGCCCGGCAGGACATGGGCGATGCGCGGGTCGGGGTTGAGCGTGAAATGGGTGCCGTGCGCCTTGTTCATGGTGACGATATCGGGCAGCGGATCGGCCCCGTAGGCGCCCGAGAAGTCGGTCGCGATCCGGACCCCGCCAGGCGTCTCGATGATGTAGGTCGAATGCCCGGCATAGGTGATCGTGATGGTTTCCGCCTCGGCCTGGACCGGCGTGAAATTCGCGTAGACGACGTTCGGGACGGCTTTGGCGATCGCCAGGCACTGGCTGGGCACGGGCGCGTCCTGCGCGGCGGCTGGAAGGCCAACAAAAATGAAGAGAGCGGCGGCGAGCAGAAGTTTCATGGGCAGGGCTCCGGGCGAAGTCTGCCGCAGCGTAACCGCCGCATGAACGCCCCGGGGTCACGATTGCGCGAGGCCAGGCTTCTGGACGCCCATGGCGGTTTTCATTATAACCCGGCCAAATTTCCACTCAGCCGAACGATCGACAGGGGTGCCATGGCCGGCCATTCACAGTTCAAGAACATCATGCACCGCAAGGGCCGCCAGGATGCGGTGCGCTCCAAGATGTTTTCCAAGCTCGCGCGCGAGATCACCGTCGCCGCCAAGATGGGTGCGCCCGACCCCGCGATGAACCCGCGCCTGCGTCTTGCCGTCCAGAACGCCAAGGCCCAGTCCATGCCCAAGGACAACATCCAGCGCGCCATCAACAAGGCCGCCGGCGGCGAAGGCGACGACTATGCGGAAGTGCGCTACGAGGGCTACGGCCCCGGCGGCGTCGCCGTCATCGTCGAGGCCTTGACCGACAACCGCAACCGCACGGCCTCCAATGTGCGCGCAGCCTTCACCAAGTCCGGCGGCGCGATGGGCGAAACCGGCTCGGTCGCCTTCATGTTCGATCGCGTCGGCGAGATCGTCTACAAGCTCGAGGTCGGCGACGCCGACAAGGTGATGGAAGCGGCTATCGAGGCGGGCGCCGAGGACGTCCAGTCGGACGAGGACGGCCACACGATCTATTGCGCCTTCGAGGATATCGGCGACGTCACCTCCGCGCTCGAAGCAGCGCTCGGCGAGGCCGAATCGGTCAAGGCGATCTGGCGCCCGCAGACGGGCACGCCGGTCGACGAGGAAAGGGCGCAGTCGATCCTGAAGCTCGTCGCCACGCTCGACGACGATGACGACGTGCAGAACGTCTATGCCAATTTCGAGGTCGACGAGGCCACGATGGCGAAGCTCTCCGCCGCCTGATGACCGACGCTCCCCGGCCGCGCATCGCCATCACCTATTGCACCCAGTGCAACTGGATGCTGCGCGCGGCCTGGATGGCGCAGGAACTCCTCTCCACCTTCGGTCAGGATCTGAGCGAAGTCGCCCTCATGCCAGGCACCGGCGGCATCTTTGTCGTCACGCTCGACGGGCAGACCATCTGGGACCGCAAGGAAGATGGCGGGTTTCCCGAGGCCAAGGTGCTAAAGCAGCGCGTGCGCGACGTGGCATGGCCGCAGCGCGATCTCGGCCATTCGGACCGCTAGCCGCTTCCGCCTACGATCGGGGCAAGGCCCTTCAGCATTCGTCCCTTGGCTCGAGCAGCGGCACCGGCACGCCGGCGATCTCGGCCGCCGTGATCCGCGCCGCGGCGGCGCGCGCGATCCGCAAGGTCAGCGATTTGCGCAACGGTGCCGACAGCCGGTGCTCCGGCGCCTCGCGCATGATCTCGGCTCCGTATCCGTCCGACAGGATGAAGCCGCACTCTTCGGGGAAGATGTCGGCCGGCACGCCGGGATGGGTGGCGAAGAAGAGCCGGTCGGAATGGAGCCTGTATTCGGGCCATTTGCGGTCGACCCTGAAATCCTCGATCGACGTCTTGATCTCGACGATCCAGATATCGCCCTTGGCGGTCAGGGCGACGAGATCGGCCCGGCGCCCGGTCGGAAGGCACAGTTCCGGCAGGACGGATGCGCCCATCTGGGCGAAAAGCCGCTGGACGCCGCGACGCACGAGCAGGGCGCGGTCGGACTGGCGCCCGTCCGCGAGCGGATTGATGGAGACAGGAGAGACGATCGGCATGACACGATTTTCGCAGGATTCGCTCGCGCGGCAAAGAGTTTCGCAAAGGAAGCGGGTGCGAATTGTTGCGCTTTTGCCGCAGCGGGAGGTGCCAATGCGCTCGCAACTGCTCATTCAACCGTTTTTATCTTGGCAGAGCATGTCCGGCGCGAATAAATCGTGACCGAAGAAAGGTCGGCTTGCGGCCTTTGGGATCGCCCGTCGATGAACGCCTCGAAATTCGCAGTCGCCCTGACAGTTCTCGCCGGCCTTGGCCTTGCCGGCTGCTCGACCGACCTTGGCGGGCGCGTCTTCAGCGACAATTACGCCTCCGTGCGCGATGCGGGCTATCAGGTCCCCGCCGTGCCGCTGTCGAAGCTGCCGCGCCAGTATCAGCGGCAGATCGTCAAGTACCAGACGGACGAGAAGCCCGGCACGATCATCGTCGATACGAATGCCAAGCACCTCCATCTCGTCCTCGAAGACGGCAAGGCGATGCGCTACGGCATCGGCGTCGGCCGCGAAGGCTTCGAGTGGAAGGGCACCGCGCGCATCGCCATGAAGCGCGAATGGCCGCGCTGGACGCCACCCGCCGCCATGATCAAGCGCCAGCCGGAACTCGCCAAATGGCGGGGCGGCCAGCCCGGCGGGCTCGACAATCCGCTCGGCGCCCGCGCGCTCTACCTCTTCAATTCGGGCGGCGATACCGGCTACCGGCTGCACGGCACGCCCGAATGGGCATCGATCGGCCATGCGATGTCGTCGGGCTGCATCCGGCTCATCAACCAGGACATCATCGACCTCTACAATCGCGCCGAAAACGGCGCCAAGGTCATCGTTCTTTAGGCGAACCGTCCAGGCAACAGGACACCGCCATCAGGAAAGCCGGGCCGCAACGCCCGGCTTTTTTGTTTTCGCGGCATCGACCAGCGCCCCATGCCTGCGGCGCGCGGTCATCTCCTGCCGAACCTTCTGGCTCAACGCCTTCCCGCTTCCCGCCCCGCGCCAAACCGACTAGGGTCCGGCCCGATTGAATCGAAAGGCCTGCCCATGTCCGATATTTCCCCCGTCCTTTCCCGCCTCGACGCCGAGCTCGACGCCAGCGTCGAGCGCCTCGTGGACCTGATCGCGATCCCGTCCATCTCGACCGACGATTCCTATGCCGCCGAGTGCCGTCGCGCCGCCGAATGGCTGGTCGCCGACCTGCAGTCGATCGGCTTCGAAGCCTCGGTGCGCCCGACGGCGGGCCGGCCGATGGTCGTCGCCCACCACGCAGGCCCCGCCGGCAAGACTTCGCCGCATGTCCTCTTCTACGGCCATTACGACGTCCAGCCGGTCGATCCGGTCGAGCTCTGGAACGCCGATCCGTTCGAGGCGAAGATCGTCGAGCTGGACGGCGTCAAGGTCATCACCGGCCGCGGCTCGGCCGACGACAAGGGCCAGTTGATGACCTTCGTCGAAGCCTGCCGCGCCTACAAGGCCGTCCATGGCGAACTGCCCTGCGAGATCACCATCCTGTTCGAAGGCGAGGAAGAATCCGGCTCGCCTTCGCTGAAACCGTTCCTCGAAGCCAACGCCAAGGAACTGACCGCCGATTTTGCGCTGGTCTGCGACACGGGCATGTGGGACGCCGAGACGCCCGCCATCTCGACCGCGCTGCGCGGCCTCGTCGGCGAGGAGATCACGGTCAAGGCCGCCGATCGCGACCTTCACTCCGGCTCCTATGGCGGCGCCGCAGCCAACCCGATCCGCATCCTGGCGAAGATCCTCGCCGACATGCATGACGAAACCGGCCGCATCACCATTCCCGCCTTCTATGACGGGGTCGAAGAGACGCCGAGCCAGATTCTCGAATCGTGGAAGGGCCTCGGCGAGACGGCCGAGACGTTCCTCGGGCCGATTGGCCTGTCCGAGCCTTCGGGCGAAAAGGGCCGCCATGTGCTCGAACTGGTCTGGGCGCGGCCGACGGCCGAGTTCAACGGCATTTCCGGCGGCTATACGGGCAAGGGCTTCAAGACGGTGATCGCGGCCGAGGCCTCCGCCAAGGTCTCCTTCCGCCTCGTCGGCAGCCAGGACCCAGTCGCCATCCGCGCCGCGTTCCGCAAGTTCGTCGAGGATCGGATTCCGTCCGACTGCTCGGTGGAGTTCCATCCGCATGGCGGCTCGCCCGCCATCAATCTCGGCTACGATGCGCCCTTCTTGGTCAAGGCGCAGACCGCGCTGACCGAAGAGTGGAACAAGCCGGCGGTGATGATCGCGATGGGCGGGTCGATCCCGATCGTCGGCGACTTCAAGCGCATGCTCGGCATGGAATCGCTGCTCGTCGGCTTCGGCCTCGACGACGACCGCATCCACTCGCCGAACGAGAAATACAACCTCACCTCATTCGCCAAGGGCCAGCGCTCCTGGGCGCGCATCCTCGACGCTCTTTCCAAGGCTTGAACTCGATGACCGTTCGCTTCCATAAGGGCGATTTGCCCAATCTCGACAATTATCGCGGTCTCGCCGTCGCCATCGACACCGAGACGCTGGGCCTCAATCCCCATCGCGACCGGCTCTGCGTCGTCCAGCTTTCGCCGGGCGACGGCACGGCCGACGTGGTGCAGATCGCGCCCGGACAGAAAGAGGCGCCGAACATCGTCGCGCTCATCAATGATTCGCAGAAGACCAAGCTCTTCCACTATGGCCGTTTCGACATCGCGGTTCTCTACAACGCCTTCGGCGCCCTGGCCGAACAGGTCTTCTGCACCAAGATCGCCTCGCGCCTGACGCGCACCTATACGGATCGCCACGGCCTCAAGGACGTCTGCAACGAGTTGCTCGGCATCTCCCTGTCGAAGCAGCAGCAATCCTCCGACTGGGGCGCGACGCAGCTTTCGCCCGAGCAACTCGACTACGCCGCCTCGGACGTTCTCTATCTTCACCAGTTGCGCGAAAAGCTGCTGGAGCGCCTGCGCCGCGAGAACCGGATGGCAGAGGCCGAAGCGTGCTTCACCTTCCTGCCGACGCGGGCCAAGCTCGATCTGATGGGCTGGCCGGAAGAAGACATCTTCGCGCATAGCTGAAACGAAAAAGGCGAGCCGCGCGGCTCGCCTTTTTCTTGCGAAAGATCAGAAACTTACTCCGCCGCGACCATGCGGCCTTCCGCGCCGCGCCGGCCGTCGATCCGCGCCCAGTCGGGCCGCTCGAACAGGAAGCGGCCGTAGCCCGTCATCTGGATCAGGCCGTAGAGCATGACCGGACCGACGATGCCGGCGACGGTGACGAGGGCGGAGATCGTGCCGGTGTCGAGCCCGGTGCGGATCAGCACCGCGCGCGAAATCGCCATCGGCAGGAAAAAGGCGAGGTAGATCACGATCGAATGCGCGCCGAGCCAGGAAAGCCAGCGGCTCCACGGTCTTTCGGCGACCAGCGCCGCGACCGCGACCACCGCCAGCGCGCCGGCAAGGCCGAGGATGAGCGAGACGAAGGGCAATTCGGCAAGGCCGTGCGTCGCGCCGGACTGGTCGATCTCCGCCGTCAGGAGATGCGCCAGATGCGCCGGCGCAGGGGTGAAGACCAGCCAGCCATTGACCGGCGCCCACAGCGCCAGAATCGCCAGCGCCACGACCGGCCGGGCCTGCAGCCAGGCGGCGATGCGGAAGATGTTGGCGGCGAAGGCGTAGCCGGCGAAGAAGTAGACGAAGCGCGAGGCGAACTCGTCGGCCAACATCCACCCGGTCTCGATCGGCAGGATTTCCAGCGCCGCCGCAGCGGCGAAAACGAGCGCCACCGGCAGGTTCTTCACGAGGCGAGTGACGACGAAGAAGATCGGCAGGATGTAGATGAACCAGAGCGTTCCGAAGGGCTCGACGAAGGCCAGAAGATAGTGGTGCAGCGGCGCTGCGGCGCCCTCCTCCATCGCGATCCCCGGCGCTTTGAAGGCGAACTGGATGGTCAGCCAGAGCACGTAGAAATAGACGAAATGGACGACCTTGCGGTCGAGAAAGCGCATCCAGGGCCGGTCGATGACGAGGCCGAGGAAGAGGCCGGAAATCAGGAAGAAATCGGGCATCCGGAACGGCCGAGCGAACTCGACGACATAGTGTAGCCAGCCATGATCGTGCATCGCCTTGCCGACGCCGAGCGTCGAATGCATCATCACGACGAAGACGATGCAGATGCCCTTGGCGGCATCGACCCAGCCGACGCGATCGGCGAATGCTGCTCGGTTGGCGGTCTGCACTTGCGTTCACTCCGAACGATGAGGCTTTGTCCAGAGCAATACGCGGATAAGTTCGCCGATGTGTTAATGCGGGGTTAAAACCCGGCCGAAACCTTAACGAAAGCTGAAGTTTCGCGGTAAAAATTGCCTAAAATTCGCTGGAAACCAGCCGTTGATCGGAGGTTTCGGGCGAAAACGCGCAGTTTCCAGCGAGGCGCGGATAAGTTCAGGCGATCAGTCCGCGCGCGCCGTCCGACGCATCGCGGATTGCCGCGATATTCTTCGCATAGCTCTCGACCGAGTTGCCCTTGAAGACCGCCGAGCCGGCAACGAGGACGTTCGCACCGGCCTTCGCGACCAGCGGCGCCGTCTCCGGCGTCACGCCGCCGTCGATCTCGATGTCGATCGGCCTGTTCCCGATCATCGCCTTGATGCGCGCGACCTTCTCAACGACGGCGGGGATGAAGGCCTGGCCGCCGAAGCCGGGGTTGACGGTCATCAGGAGGACGAGGTCGAGCCGGTCGAGAACGTATTCGATGACGTTCTCCGGGGTCGAGGGATTGAGCGAGACGCCGGCCTTCTTGCCGAGGTTTTTGATCGCCTGAAGCGAGCGGTCGAGATGGGGGCCGGCCTCGGCGTGGACGGTTATGATGTCGCAGCCCGCATCGGCGAAGGCGGCGAGGTACTGGTCGGTCGGCGCGATCATCAAATGGCAGTCGAACACCTTGTCAGTGCGGTTTCGGATCGACTTGATGATCTGCGGTCCGAAGGTGATGTTGGGCACGAAATGGCCGTCCATCACGTCAAGGTGAATCCAGTCCGCGCCTGCCTTGACGACGGCTTCGACCTCGTCGCCGAGCTTCGAGAAATCGGCCGAGAGGACGGACGGGGCGATGAGGGTCGGGCTGGTCGTCATGGCTGCAGGATTTCCGAGGCGATTTACAGTGCGCTTCGCCTAAAGCCTTGGCGGGCCGGAGTCCAGAAGGGCGGAGTGATCCGGTTTTGCCTTTTGGCGAAAAGAGCCTATATAGAGGTCATCCCGCCCCTGCTTCGGGCCATTGTCCCGCAATCATGCCGCCCGGCGGCGCAGGGGTGTTCGGTCGGTTCCTTCCGGCAAAATTCGCTGCATCGGCCCGCTTCCGGCGGTGTTCGATGCCATTTCAATTCGAGAAAGGACAGGATCACATTGCAGGTCGTCGTACGTGAAAACAATGTCGAGCAGGCGCTTCGCGCGCTGAAGAAGAAAATGCAGCGCGAGGGCATCTTCCGCGAGATGAAGGCGCGCCGGTCCTATGAGAAGCCGTCGGAAAAGCGCGCCCGCCAGAAGGCGGAAGCCGTGCGCCGCTCGCGCAAGCTCGCCCGCAAGCAGGCGCAGCGCGAAGGCCTGCTGCCGATGAAGAAGAAGCCGGCACGCCCGACGGGCCGTCCGGGCGCACGCCCCGAAAGCTCGGCGGCATAAGATTTTGCTGAACAGCAAAAAGGCGGCCATCCGGCCGCCTTTTTTGTTGCAACGAGGCTGGACCCTTCAGTGCCTGTAGGTGCGCGGGCCGTCTTCGACGTCGTCGAGACGCTCGAGCAGGCTGCGCAGGTTTTGCGGCAGCGCGTGCTCGGCGCGCAGGCCGGGCATGCGATTGAGAAACCTGCGGTTCGTTTCCGAGCCCAGTTCCTTGACGATCACGGTGGAAAGTTCTGCCTCTCTCATCTCAATTCGCTTCCTTGCAGACATGACTCACAACCTCGTTTGCAGGAGAAGAACCGCCTTCGGGGCGGGTTGGTTCCGGAACACAGCGTTCCCGGCCACGAAACGATCAATTGTAGTAAAATTTGACTTAACCCTTTCTGAATCGCCCTTCGCCAACGGGTCGCGCGAAAGAATATTCCGCTGCGTCATGCCGTGATGGAAGCGTGTCGGCGAGATTTCAGCCGAGCATGCGGGTGATGATCTGGGCGGTGTAGTCGACCATCGGAACGATGCGGGCATAGTTCAGCCGGGTCGGGCCGATGACGCCGAGCGCGCCGATGACGCGGGCGTCCTTGTCGCGATAGGGCGCGACGACGAGCGAGGAACCGGAGAGCGAAAAGAGCTTGTTTTCCGAGCCGATGAAGATGCGAACGCCCGGTCCTTCCTCGGCCAGGTCGAGAAGCTGCAGCATCCCGTCCTTGGTTTCGAGGTCCTCGAAGAGATGGCGCAGGAGTTCGAGATCGGCCTGGGCGGTAACGTTCTCCAGGAGGTTGGCATGGCCGCGCACGATGAGCCGGGCCTGAAGCCCCGAGCCCTCGCCTGCCCAGACCGCCAGCCCGCGTTCCACGAGGTCCTGCGACAGCGTGTCGAGGGCGGTGCGCGTCTCTTCCTTCAGCCGTCCGATCTCCGCCTTCGCCTCGGCCAGGGTCCGGCCGCGAATGTGGGCGTTGAGGAAGTTCGACGCCTCGACGAGCTGCGAGGAGGTGACGCCGGCCGGGAGATCGACGACGCGATTTTCCACGTCGCCGTTCTGGCTGACCATGACGGCGAGCGCCCTGGTCGGTTCGAGCCGGATGAACTCGATATGCTTCAGCGGCACCTCGCTCTTTGCGGTCATGACGAGGCCGGCGCCACGCGACAGGCCGGAGAGCATCTGGCTGGCGTCGGTGAGGATGTGCTCCAGCGTCTGGCCGGAGCCCGACGCGCGCACCTGCGCCTCGATCTGGCGGCGCTCTTCGGTGGTCAGGTCGCCCAGTTCCATGAAAGCGTCGACGAAGAAGCGCAGGCCGGCCTGCGTCGGTAGACGTCCCGCCGAGACGTGCGGCGCGTAGATGAGACCCAGATGCTCGAGATCGGACATGACGTTGCGCACGGTCGCCGGCGACAGCGAGCTTGGCAGCAGGCGCGACAGGTTGCGCGAGCCGAGCGGTTCGCCCTCGCGCAGGTAGTTGTCGACGATCAGCCGGAAGATTTCGCGCGAGCGCGCGTCCAGATTGGTCAGCGTCAGGTCGGTCAAAGGGTTCATTCAATCGCGATCTTCAAGCATTCTACCTCTGAATATAGGCATTTGCGCCCGGTGCGGAACTGGTGATCCATCGCGGCGGCCGGTTTTCCTTTGCCTCGTCATCCCGGTGGCGCTAGACGGGGGACGAACCTCAACCGAACGAAAAGAGCCCCGACCCATGCGGCCATCCAAGCGCCAGCCCGACGAAATGCGGGCGATCTCCTTCGAATGCGGCGTCTCCAAACATGCCGAGGGCTCGTGTCTCGTGAAGTTCGGCGATACGCACGTGCTGTGCACAGCGAGCCTCGAAGAGCGCGTGCCGGGATGGCTGCGCAATTCCGGCAAGGGCTGGGTAACGGCCGAATACGGCATGCTGCCGCGCGCGACGGGCGACCGGATGCGCCGCGAGGCCTCGGCCGGCAAGCAGGGTGGCCGCACGCTGGAAATCCAGCGCCTGATCGGGCGAAGCCTGAGAGCCGTCGTCGACCTGCAGGCGCTGGGCGAGGTGCAGATCACGGTCGATTGCGACGTCATCCAGGCCGATGGCGGCACCCGCACCGCGGGCATCACCGGCGGCTTCGTCGCGCTGCACGAATGCCTGCGCTGGATGGAAGCGCGCCAGATGGTGCAGGTTTCCAAGGTGCTGAAGGACCATGTCGCGGCGATCTCGTGCGGCATCTACAATGGCGTGCCGGTGATCGACCTCGACTATCCGGAGGATTCGGCGGCCGACACGGACGCGAATTTCGTCATGACCGGGCGCGGCGGGATCGTCGAAATCCAGGGAACGGCGGAAAGCGAGCCGTTTTCGGAGGCGGAGTTCGCGCAGTTGATGGGGCTGGCGAAGAAGGGCATCGCAAGGCTGGTGGATTTGCAGAAGATGGCGATGGGGTAGGTTTGTCGATGGTTGCGCCCTACGTTGCCCCCCTCTGTCCTGCCGGACATCTCCCCCGCATGGGGGGAGATCACGCGCGACCAGGTGTGCGATTGGCTGATCTCCCCCCTCGCGGGGGAGATGTCCGGCAGGACAGAGGGGGGCAACGTAGGGCGCAGCCTTTGATGCGGGGTGTCTCGCGATGACGCCGACATCGATCCTCGAATCCGCGCTGTATGTCGACGACCTCGACGCGGCCGAAGCCTTCTACCGCAACGTGATGGGCCTGCAACGCATCGCCAAGGTCGACGGGCGGCACGTGTTCTTCAAGTGCGGCACCGGCGTGCTTTTGCTGTTCGATCCCGCGCAGACGGTGAAGCCGCCGGCACCTGATGCCAGGCTTCCCGTTCCGCCGCATGGCGCGAGCGGTGCGGGACATCTGTGTTTTGCCGGCACCGAGGACGAGATCGAGCGCTGGAAGGGGCATCTGGAAACGCACGGCGTTGCCATCGAGGCCGATTTCCGGTGGCCGTCGTCGAAGCCGGACGAACCATCGGGCGGACGCTCCATCTATTTTCGCGATCCGGCGGGCAATTCGCTGGAAATCGCCAATCCGAAGATCTGGGGACTTTGAATGCGCACTCTGGACGACCGCAAGATCGTGGTGGCGAGCCACAACAAGGGCAAGCTGGCGGAGATCGCCGACCTGATCGCGCCGTTCGGCTTCGAGGCGAAGTCGGCGGCCGAATATGGCCTGCCCGAGCCTGACGAGACCGGGACGACGTTCGAGGAGAACGCCTACATCAAGGCGCATGCGGCGGCGAGCGCGACCGGGCTGCCGGCGCTGTCGGACGATTCGGGCCTGATGGTCGATGCGCTGGGCGGCGATCCGGGCGTCTATACGGCGAATTGGGCCGAGCTTGCCGACGGCACGCGCGACTTTCAGGTGGCGATGGAGCGCACGCAGAAGCTGCTCGACCAGAAAAACGCGCATATGCCGCAGGACCGGCAGGGCAAGTTCGTCTCGGTGATCTGCGTTGCCTGGCCGGACGGGCATGCCGAGTATTTTCGCGGCGAGGCGCAGGGAACGCTGGTCTGGCCACCGCGCGGGACGAGTGGTTTCGGCTATGATCCGATGTTCCAGCCGTCCGGTCACGAGCGGACGTTCGGCGAGATGAGCGCCGAGGAGAAGCATGGCTGGAAGCCAGGGCAGGACGAGGCGCTTTCGCACCGGGCAAGGGCGTTTCAGGCGTTTGCGCGCGAGATGCTGGGGGCGGGGTGAGTTGGACGGAGTGGTTGTTTTGACGAAGGGGACCCCCACCCTTTTCAGTGCGAGCCGCGGGTCTCGCCCGTCCTTCGGACCCCCACAAGGGGGAGGGAAGGCGTCTGCGTTGCGCGATCTCTTGTGGGGTGAGCCAAATTTAGGCGGGGCGTGGATGCCCCCTCCCCCTTGTGAAGAGGGCAAGGGTGGGGGTGTGCGCCCTGTCAGGACTGGCCGATGACCGACGATCCGGGTTTCGCCGTCTATATCCACTGGCCGTTCTGCGCGGCCAAGTGTCCCTATTGCGACTTCAATTCCCATGTCCGCCATCAGCCGGTCGATCAGGCGCGGTTTGCCGCGGCGTTCGATCGCGAGATGGCGACGATGCGGGCGCGGACGGGCGGTCGAAAAGTCGATTCGATCTTTCTGGGCGGCGGCACGCCGTCGCTGATGGAGCCGGAGACGGTGGGGGCGGTGCTGGAGAGCGTCGCGCGCTACTGGACCGTGCCGGACGGGATTGAGATTACGCTGGAGGCGAATCCGTCATCCGTCGAGGCGGCGCGATTCCGCGGTTATCGGGCGGCGGGGGTCAATCGGGTTTCGCTCGGCGTCCAGGCGCTGAACGACGCCGATCTGCGGTTCCTCGGACGGCTTCACGATGTCGAGGGGGCGCTGCATGCGATCGGGCTGGCGCGCGAGATTTTCCCGCGGCTTTCCTTCGACCTGATCTATGCGCGGCCGCACCAGGGCCTCGACCAGTGGGCGGCGGAGCTTGACCGGGCGATCGGCTATGCCGCCGATCATCTGTCGCTCTACCAGCTCACCATCGAGGACGGGACGCGGTTCCAGCTTCTGCATGAGGCGGGAAAATTCGTGATGCCGGAGCCGGACCACGCGGCGGACCTCTACAAGCTGACGCAGGAGGTGACCGCGGCGCGCGGGCTGCCGGCCTACGAGATTTCCAACCATGCGCGGCCGGGCGCGGAGAGCCGGCACAATCTGATCTACTGGCGCTATGGCGAATATGTCGGCATCGGGCCGGGGGCGCATGGCCGGTTCGTCGAGAATGGCGAGCGGATCGTGACGTTCACCGAAAAGCTACCCGAGGCGTGGCTGGAGCGCGTCGAGGCGCGCGGGCATGGCATTACCGGCGGCGAGCGGCTGACGCGCGAGGAGGAGGCCGACGAGTTCCTGCTGATGGGGCTGCGGCTGGCCGAGGGGATCGACCTCGTGCGCTACGAATCGTTGTCCGGACGGTCCTTGTCCTCGAAGCGGATCGCGGTGCTCCAGGAGGAGCGTCTCGTCGCACCGGTCGGCAATTCGCGGCTGCGGGCCACAGCGGACGGGATGATCGTGCTCGACGCGGTGGTGGCGGATTTGGCGCGCTGATTGTCGTTTCGCGCGGTCTTGCCGGCGTAATAGGGTTCGAAACTGTCCTGGATGGTCAGGGGCATTGGGGAAACCTCCGCATTCTGCCTTCGAACCGGGCAGATGCCCAAATTGTTCCCACCGATCGCGGCGAATTTTCGGCGTCCGGATAAAGGAAGATGGCGATGGCGGAGGGCGAGCGAATCTACATGATCGGACAGGCGCAGATGCGTGCGCCGGTGCCCGAGCCTGCGCTCTATCTGGTCGCGACGCCGATCGGAAACCTCTCCGACATCACGCTGCGGGCGCTGGAGACGCTGGCGGGCGCGGATGTGCTTGCCTGCGAGGACACGCGGGTGACGCGCATCCTGCTGGAGCGCTATGGCATCAGGCGCAGGCTGGTCGCCTATCACGAGCACAATGCGGCCGAGGCCGGGCCGAAGCTGATCGCGGCGCTCGGTGAGGGAAAGTCGGTCGCGCTGTGCTCGGATGCGGGGACGCCGCTCGTCTCGGACCCCGGTTTCCGGCTGGTCGGCGAGGCGGTGGAGGCCGGGCATCGCGTGGTGCCGATCCCCGGCGCGTCGTCGACGCTCGCCGCGCTCTCGATCGCCGGGCTGCCGTCGGACGCGTTCTTCTTTGCGGGATTTCTGCCGGTCAAGGACGGGCAGCGGCGCACGCGGTTCGACGAGGTCGCGCGCATTCCCGGCACGCTGATCTTCTTCGAAAGCCCGCGCCGGCTGGCGACGAGCCTGAAGGCCATGCTGGACGTGCTGGGCGACCGGCCGGCGGCGGTGGCGCGGGAGCTGACCAAGACATTCGAGGAGGCGCGGCGCGGGACGCTGGCTGAACTCGCGGCGCATTATGCGGAAGCCGATACGCCGAAGGGCGAGGTCGTCGTCTGTGTCGGGCCGCCGCTGGAACAAGCTGCGGCGGAGGGGGTGGACGTCGACCGGCTGCTGCTCGACCTGGCGCGCGACATGCCGGCGTCGAAGGCGGCCGGCGAGGCGGCGAAGATGACGGGGCAGGCCAAGCAGGATCTGTTCCGCCGGCTGGTGGAATTGCGGGACGCGCAGGATGGATAGGCTCGGCGCCTATCGGCACGGCAACCGGTCGGAATGGCTGGCGGCGATGGCGCTGCGGCTGAAGGGTTATCGGATCGTGGCGCGGAACTTTCGCACCAAGGCGGGCGAGATCGACATCGTGGCGCGGCGCGGCGATCTGGTCGCGATCGTCGAGGTCAAAGCGCGCCGCGATCTCGTTGCCGCGATGGATGCGGTGGGCGTCGCGGCGCAGCGGCGGATCGAGGCGGCGGCGGACCACTGGCTCTCGCGCCAGCCGGATTATGGGCGGCTGTCGGTGCGGTTCGACCTCGTTGCCGTCTTGCCGCGGCGGTGGCCGGTGCATGTGGAGAATTTGTTTCAGGGACGAAATTGAGCCATAGCGCCCCCTCCGTCGCTTCGCGCCACCTCC
This sequence comes from Aliihoeflea sp., assembly GCF_052435475.1. NCBI lineage: Bacteria > Pseudomonadati > Pseudomonadota > Alphaproteobacteria > Hyphomicrobiales > Phyllobacteriaceae > Aliihoeflea > Aliihoeflea sp. Next base: position 25,580 of record NZ_JBQVMV010000005.1, on the reverse strand, counting down.
CCCTTGAACGGGGGAGGATCAGCGCCGGCTCACCTTCATCGGCAAGCCGCCTTGCGGCTGGGTCGTGAGTTTCTGGACCGGCCAGGGTTTCGTTTCGGGCAGCGTGTCGAAGCGGTAGCGCGACATCAGGACGGCGAGGGCGATGACGGCTTCCTGCATGGCGAAGGCGGCGCCGATGCAGATGCGAGGGCCGGCGCCGAAGGGGAGGTACTGGTAGCGGTCGAGCGAGTCACGGTTTTCCGGGTGGAAGCGGGCGGGGATGAAGGCTTCCGGGTCGTCCCAGATCTTGCGGTGGCGGTGGACCGTCCACGGCATGACGAGCACCTGCGCGCCCTTGACGATCTCGAGATCCTCGTAGCGGTCGGCGGCGATGGCCTCGCGGTTGATCGAGGGGGCCGGGGGGTAGAGCCGCATCGCCTCCTCGAAGGCGGCGCGGGTGAGCGGCATGGCGTCGATCCAGTCCTGCGGGGGCAGGTCTTTGGCGAGCGCCGCGTCGATCTCGGCCTCGATCCTGTCGCGCTCCCATGGGGATTCGGCGAGGCAATAGAGCGTCCAGCCGAGGGCGCGGGCGGTGGTCTCGTGGCCGGCGCCGATGAAGGTGATGATGTTGTCCTCGATCTCGGCGCGCGTGAGGCCGTCCGGGCCTTCGGCTTTCAGCAGCAGCGTCAGGAAATCGGCCGGAACGTCCTCGCCGCGATCCATGCGGGCCTTTCGCAAGGCGATCGTGTCGGCGACGATCTTGCGGAAGAAGGCGAGGGATTTCTTGCCGCGGATGCGGGTGAAGCGGGGCAGCCAGTCGGGGGCGCCGAGAAGGTCCATCGGGTCGACGCGGCCCATAGTCTCGAACAGGCGGTCGACCTGATGGGCGAAGGAGCCGGGCTCGCCCGCGATCTCGCCGGAAAAGAGCGTTTCGGCGAGGATGTCGTAGGTCAACATGGTCATGTCGCGCGATACGTCGGCGCGGTGGGTGTCGCGGTAGCGCTCGGCGAAGGCGAGCGATGTCGACAGCATGGCGGGCGCGAAGCCGTCGATGTTCTTCGGCGTGAAGACCGGCGCCATCGCCTTGCGCGAGCGCTTCCAGACGTCGCCCTCGGCGGTGAGCAGTCCGTCGCGCAGGATGGGGCGGAGGATCTTCTGGCGCACGCGCGCCATCTTGTAGTTCTTCGCGTTCTCGACGAGGACGTAGCGGATGAGGCCCGGATCGTTGGCGATGACGAGCGGGCCGCCGATGCCGGTCGAGATCGAGATCCATTTCTCGTTGTAGGAAGGCTCGCCCCACAGTTCGAGCGGGTTGTTGTAGACGATCCGCATCATCTGCAACGTCGAGGGCGGCGACTGGCGCGGCCGGGGCGCCGGCGGCACGAAATGGGCGGGCTTGGTGTCCATGGCGGCGCTCCTCGGTTCCGATCAATCTAGGGAGCGCCGGGCGGCCTCGCCAGCATCGCGCCTCGGCCCTGCGACAATTTTGCCCGTGCCGGAGGCTGGAACCTTGCGGCGGGATCGGCATTTTGCGGGCGGAACGGCACGAAGGCCGGTCGCGTGGCGCAATCGCCACGCAAAGTCGAAAAAAATAAAGACTTTTCCTTTAGTCGTGCAACCATCGGCCTCGACATGAGTTGGGCCGAGCTGCCGTGGACTTGGGTAGACGTAAGTTGGACAACGCTTGCAAGATACTGGTGGTCGAAGACGAGATATTCGTCGCGATCGAAATCGAATACGCCATCGGCGAACTCGGCCATGAACCGGTCGGAATTGCGGCGGATCGTTCGTCTGCGCTCGAGATGGGAAAGCGCGCCGAAGTGGCGCTCGTCGACCTCAATTTGCGCGACGGCGCGACCGGCATCGAGATCGGCCGGGAACTCGCCAGCCGCCACGACGTGACCGTCGTCTTCATGACCGCGAACCCGACGCAGCTCGGCGACGGTGTCCCCGGCACACTCGGCGTGATCGCCAAACCTGTCGCTGACAGCGAGTTGCGCGACGCGATCCGTTATGCGGTCGCCTGCCACAACGAGCACATGGACGCCCAGCCCCCCGCCCGCCTGCAGCTTTTCATGACGCCGGGCGGCCAACCTGGGCGCGGGGCGCACGGCTGACGCCAGCCCCCTGCCCGTGACAATCACTGCCCTCGAAGCTGCCTGAAGCGCCCTACACGCCGCGTCGCAACCTTGCCGCACGCGACAGGGCCCAGACGGGCACCGTGATCTCGACCCGCAATCCATCCGGCTCGAAGATGCGCTCGATCGTCCCGCCCATCTGCCCCCGAATGCTCAACTCGATCAGTCGCGAGCCGAAACCGCTGTCCGATGCCGCTTCGGCGGACGGCGAGGCGCCTGCGACGTGCTCCTTCCACGTGACGTGGTAGTCGGCGTCATCGGCAAAAGTGGTGATTTCGATGCGGCTGTCCGCCCCCGAGAACCCGCCATATTTGGCGGCATTGGTTCCCAGTTCGTGGAAGACCAAGGCGAGCGGCGTCGCCGCCCCCTCGGCAATCGGCAGGTCCGGGCCGCTGATCGACACATGGGTGCCGTCGCCGTCATAGGCGGCCAGCAGAGCGCGCAGCAGACCGTGAAGCGAGGCATGCCCGTCGACCGATGATTCCAGGGCACGCGGACGGACGAATTCGTGCGCGGTGCCGAGCGCCAGGATGCGGGCGCGCAGCTCGGCGGCGAATTCCTGCGCCTCGGGCCGGGTGCGCGCGGTCAAGCCCACGATGGAACCGAGGACGGAGAAGATGTTCTTGATCCGGTGCGACAGCTCCTGCGCGACGACCTCGCGTTCCTCGGCCGCGATCTTGGTTTCGTGAACGTCGGTGCAGGTTCCGAACCAGCGGATGATGCGTCCCTTGTCGTCGCGGATCGGCAGGGCGCGGCCGAGGGTCCAGCGATATTCGCCCGAATGGTGACGAAGGCGGTATTCGATGTCGTAGGGCTCGCCGGTGCGCAGCGAATGGGACCATTGCTCCCAGGCGCGCGGCTGGTCGTCGGGATGGAACATGCCGTTCCAGCCCTCGCCGTCGGTCGATCCGACCGGAACGCCGGTGAACTCGTACCAGCGGGCATTGTAGTAGTCGTGCAGGCCATCCGGCGTGGTCGACCAGACCATTTGCGGCATGGTGTCGGCGATGGCGCGGAACTTCGCCTCGCTTTCCTTCAGGTCCGCTTCACGGCCGCGCAGGCGCTCGGACGCCGCGACGAGGATCGCGCCGATTTCCGAGAATTCGCGCACGCGCGACGGACGTGGTGTGACCGGCTCGCCATCGGCCAGTTGATGCGCCTGGGCGGCCAGGCCCGTCGCCGACTGGGCCAGACGGCGCGCAAACAGCGAGGCAAGCAGGGCCGAAAGACCAAGTGCAAGCAGACCGAGCAGGACGAAGAACTGCACGAATCGCACCGCGGGCGCGTTGAGTTCGCGCTGCATGACGCCGATGGCGATGCGCCAGTCCGAAACCAGCGACCGCGAATAGGTGCCGAAAACCGCCTCGCCTTCGACTGTCGTCGCGTTCCAGCTTCCGAAATAGCCGGCCGTATTGGCGCGCAGATCGTCCGTGGCGATCTCGCCGACGAATTCCTCGTGCCGCCTGCTGCGGGCGACGATGCGGTCGTTGTTGTCGATCGCCGCGACGGTCCAGCTTTCGGGCAATTGCTGTGCGAGGAGCAGTTCGCGGATTCGGGTTGCGGGAACGGCCAGGCTGAGGATGTAGCGCGGCTCGCCATCGACGACGATCGGCATCGTCACCGCGAAAAGCGGTTCGCCAGCGACCGGGCCGTCGAAAAGATCGAGGATTAACGGTTCGTCCGAAGCCAGAACGTCGGCGTCCGTCGGCTGAGGCGTACGCGGCAATTCCGAGCCGAACGGGCGGCGCAGATTGACGAGCTGCTGGCCGTCGGGCGTGCGCAGCACCGCGTTGAAGCCGAGCCTGTCATCGACCTGCGAGGCCTTGGCGTGGAAAGCCTCGATGTCTCCGGACTGAAGCTGGGGCGATACCGCGAGAACCTCGAGCGCCGAGGTCAGGCTCAGCAATTCGCGATCGATCGCGGCCGACAGGTCGCGCGCGGCTTCGGATGCGCGCGCCTCCAGCCTCTCGCGCTCGGCGATGGCCAGGTTGAACAGGATGTAGGCCATGAAAGCCAGAAGCGGCAGGCACAATGCGGCAGCAAAAAACGCAAGCTGTCGACGCAAGAAAGTTCCCCCAAATCCGGCCCGGCCTCTCAAGGCTTCCAACGTGTTTAATCGCCGTTGGTTCACCATGACAACACGCAGGTCGCGACAAGTTTGCGCAAGGCTTTGGAAAAGTGGACGTGAAGGCGCCGCAAAGCCGTGCAAAACTTGGAAAATCAGGCGTTCGCCCCTATATTCGGGTCACCAAAAGCGCCTGAGTCGCATGACTTGTCCGCGCGCTTGACGACGACATCCACGAAGATCGGAATTTCATGAGCGACACGCCCGAAAACCTCCCCGGCGAACCGGCCGAATATGGCGCCGAATCCATCAAGGTTCTCAAGGGACTGGACGCGGTGCGCAAGCGCCCCGGCATGTATATCGGCGACACGGATGACGGCTCGGGCCTGCACCACATGGTCTACGAAGTCGTCGACAACGCGATCGACGAATCGCTCGCCGGCCATGCCGATCTCGTCACCGTCACGCTCAATCCCGACGGTTCGGTCACCGTGACCGACAATGGGCGCGGCATCCCGACCGACATGCACAAGGGCGAGGGCGTCTCTGCGGCCGAGGTCATCATGACCCAGCTCCATGCCGGCGGTAAGTTCGACCAGAATTCCTACAAGGTCTCGGGCGGCCTGCACGGCGTCGGCGTCTCGGTCGTCAATGCTCTCTCGGCATGGCTGAAGATGAAGATCCGCAGGAACGGCAAGTTCCACGAGATGAGCTTCACCCATGGCAATGCCGACGGGCCGCTGACGGTTACCGGCACCTATGTCGAGGACAAGCAGCCCGGCACCAATGACGGGCGCTCCGGCACGGAAATCACCTTCTTCCCGTCCGCCGAAACCTTCACGATGATCGATTTCGATTATGGAACGCTGGAGCATCGCCTGCGCGAACTCGCCTTCCTGAATTCAGGTGTGCGCATCGTCCTCACCGACAAGCGTCATGCCGACGTCAAGGTGCAGGAACTTTTCTATGAAGGCGGGCTGGAAGAGTTCGTCAAATATCTCGACCGGTCCAAGAAATCGCTGATCCCCGCGCCGATCGCGATTCAAGCCGAGCGCGACGGCATCACCGTCGAAGTCGCCATGTGGTGGAACGATTCCTACCATGAGAACGTGCTGTGCTTCACCAACAACATCCCGCAGCGCGACGGCGGCACGCATCTGGCCGGTTTCCGCGGCGCGCTGACGCGCCAGGTGACGAGCTATGCCGATGTTTCCGGTCTGACCAAGAAGGAAAAGGTCTCGATCACGGGCGACGATTCCCGCGAGGGGCTGACGGCCGTCCTGTCGGTCAAGGTGCCTGACCCGAAATTCTCCTCGCAGACCAAGGACAAGCTGGTCTCGTCCGAGGTTCGCCCGGTGGTCGAAAACCTCGTCAACGACGCGCTCGGCACCTGGTTCGAGGAACATCCGGCCGAGGCCAGGGTGCTGATCGGCAAGGTGATCGAGGCGGCGGCGGCGCGCGAGGCTGCGCGCAAGGCGCGCGAACTGACCCGCCGCAAGGGTGCGCTCGAAATCAGTTCACTGCCCGGCAAGCTGGCGGATTGCCAGGAGCGCGATCCGGCCAAGTCCGAAATCTTCATCGTCGAGGGTGACTCGGCAGGCGGCTCGGCCAAGGGCGGGCGCTCGCGCCAGAACCAGGCGATCCTGCCGCTGCGCGGCAAGATCCTCAACGTGGAGCGCGCGCGGTTCGACCGGATGCTTTCGTCCGACATGATCGGCACGATGATCACCGCGCTCGGCACCGGCATCGGCAAGGACGAGTTCAACGCCGACAAGCTGCGCTACCACAAGATCATCATCATGACCGACGCCGACGTCGACGGCGCGCATATTCGCACGCTGCTTTTGACGTTCTTCTTCCGCCAGATGCCGGAGCTGATCGAGCGCGGGCACCTCTATATCGCCCAGCCGCCGCTCTATAAGGTCAGCCGAGGCAAGTCGGTCCAGTACATCAAGGACGAGCCTTCCTTCGAGGATTATCTGATCGGGCAGGGTCTCGACGAGGCTTCGCTCGAACTGTCGACGGGCGAGGTTCGGGCCGGGCAGGATCTGCGGGCCGTCATCAACGACGCGCTGGGCGTCCGGTCGCTGATCCAGGGTCTGCACACGCGCTATTCGCGCTCGGTGGTCGAGCAGGCGGCGATCGGCGGCGCGCTCAATGCCGAGCGCATGGGCGACGCGGCGCAGGTGCCGGCCATCGTGCAGACCGTTGCCGATCGGCTCGACATGATCTCCGAGGAGACTGAGCGGGGCTGGGAAGGCCGCGTCAATCCGTCGAACGAGGGTGCCGGCGGCGTCGTCTTCGAGCGCACCGTGCGCTCGGTACGCGAAATCGTCACGCTCGATGCCGGGCTGATCGGCTCGGCCGACGCGCGGGCCATCGACCGCTATACCCAGCGGCTTCAGGAAGTCTACATGAAGCAGCCGGTGCTGCGCCGCAACGACAAGGCGGAGGTGATCGCGGGGCCGATGGCGCTGCTCGACGCGATCTTCGCCACCGGCCGCAAGGGCCTGTCGCTGCAGCGCTACAAGGGGCTGGGCGAAATGAATGCCGACCAGCTCTGGGAGACGACGCTCGACCCCAATGCGCGCTCGCTGCTGCAGGTGAAGGTCAACGACGCGACCGACGCGGATTCGCTGTTCTCGCGCCTGATGGGCGACGAGGTGGAGCCGCGCCGCGAGTTCATCCAGGAGAACGCGCTGTCGGTCGCCAATCTCGACATCTGACCGCCCAGACGAGCCATACGGGGCCGCGTCTTCGGGCGCGGCCCCTTGATTTTGGCGCCGCGAACATCGATATCGGCGCCAACTCACGAATTTTCGAAGGAAGACGGGATCAGCCATGAACGATCGTCCGGAAAACGAACGCATGAGCGGCGAGAGCGGTGAGACGCACACCGATCCGAACATCGAGGCCAGCGCCGACATGGCGGAAAGCCAGGACAGCCAGGCCGATTTCGAGGCCTTCATGCGGCTTGCCGGGGAAAACGAGGACCTGGCCAAGCAGAATGCCGAACTGAAGGACCGCGCGCTGCGCATGGCGGCCGAGATGGAGAATTTGCGCCGGCGCACTCAGCGTGAGATCGCTGATGCCAAGAGCTATGCGGTCGCCAATTTCGCCCGCGACATGCTGTCGGTTTCCGACAATATGCGCCGCGCGCTCGACGCCATCCCGGCCGAGGCGAAGGGTTCGGACGATGCCGGCTTCAAGGCGCTGATCGAAGGCGTCGAGATGACCGAGCGCGACATGCTCGGCGCACTGGAGCGGCACGGCGTCAAGCGTCTGGCGCCCGAAGGCGAGCGCTTCGACCCGAACTTCCACCAGGCGATGTTCGAGATTCCCAACCCGGACGTGCCGAACAACACCGTGTTGCAGGTCGTCCAGACCGGCTACGTGATCGGCGAGCGCGTGCTGCGCCCGGCGATGGTCGGCGTCTCCAAGGGCGGACCGAAGGCGGGACCGGCGGATGCGCCGGCCGAACCCGGCCCGCCCAATGCGCAGTCCGAAAAGGACGCATAGCGATCCAAAGGCGCCTGCGGGCGCCTTTTTCGTGGGCAATCGCACATCCGGGCGGCGTTAACCGCGCGCTTTCATTGGACCTTAACCCGCACTTGCTCGGATGGTCCGAGCGCGATTTCGCGCGGGAGGCCAAATTGAACCTGCTCCTTTTCCTGGACTATGCCGGCATCGCGGTGTTCGCGGCGACCGGTGCGCTGGCCGCCTCGCGCAAGCAGCTCGACATTATCGGATTCCTGTTCCTCGCCGGGGTGACGGCGATCGGCGGCGGCACTTTCCGAGACCTCGTTCTCGACGTGCCGGTCTTCTGGATCGCCAATCACAACTATCTGCTCGTCTGCGCCATCGTCGCCATCGCCGTCTTCTTCGGCGCGCATCTGGTCGAATCGCGCTACCGGTTGCTGCTGTGGCTCGACGCGGTGGGCCTTGCGGCCTACAGCGTCTTCGGCGCCTACAAGGGCCTCGAAGTGACGGGATCGCCGGTGATCGGCGTGGTCACAGGCGTGCTGACGGCGACGTTCGGCGGCATCCTGCGGGATCTTCTGGCGGGCGAGGCATCGGTGCTGCTGCGGCCCGAAATCTACGTCACCGCGGCGCTGTCCGGGTCGGTCGCCTATGTCCTCGCCGACCTTGGCGGATCACCTGCCGGCGGCGCGGCGCTGATCGCGTTTTCCATCGCGTTTTGCGTGCGCGGCGGTGCGCTGGCCTATGGCTGGACGTTCCCCGCCTACAGGAGCCGGCCCGGCCGGGCTCCGGAAGACATTCCGACGGAATAGACCGGAATCATGCGGCGAAGCGCTGGGCTTCGGCGCCGTAGTAATTGATGTAGCGCGCCGAAATTTTTGCGACCGGCAGGACGACGAAGACGTCCGTGGTGCCGAATTCGTGGTCGATGACGCAGCCCTCGCCGATCATCGCGCCAAGGCGCAGATAGCCCTTGATCAGGGGAGGCATGGCTGCAAGGGCCTCGCGCGTGCGAACGGCCTCGGCGGGCATCAAATCCATCGTCACGAGCCGGTCCGCGACCGCGCGCACGGCCCAGTCGCCGGTTGCGCGGCAATTGTGATGAAGGAAGGAGAGCGCCTCGGCATGGCGGGCCGGGACGGTGCCCTCGAACGAGGCGCAGCCGGCCATGATGTCGATGCCGTGGCGGCGCGTATATGCCCAGATGCCTTGCCAGAGAAGCTCGACCGTGCGACGCGAACGATAGGCGGGGAGGACGCAGGAGCGTCCCAGTTCGAGGATGTTGAGGCCCGGGTGGCGCGCCGCCAGCGCCTCGATGTCGAATTCGGCACTCGAATAGAAGCCGCCCGTCGCCGAGGTCTTTTCCTGTGGCAGCAATCGGTAGGTGCCGACGATGCGCTCCCGGTTCGGGACCGCAAGGGACGTATCGATGACGAGGAGATGATCGCAGATGTTGTCGAAGCGATCGGCGTCGCGCGAAAGGTCGCACGGCGCTCCGTTGCCCCGTTCGGCGTAGAAGACGCGGTAGCGCAGCCTTTGCGCCGCCTCGATCTCGCAGGCGCTCGTCGCCAGATGCACTTCCAGCGCGCCGATGCGGCCGAGACATGTCTGCGGGCCGGTCGATAGCTGCGGGCGGGGTGCATCGGTCATGACAAGGCCGGTCGTCTCGTCGCGCGGAAGAAGGATCGGGTTCATCGGCCAGTCTCCACATCACCGGATGTGCGATCCATAGCCGCCTTGGGCAACATTATCATGACAGGCGCGAAAGTCACGCCGCCGGCAGGTCAGCGAGCCGCCGTCTCGTCCAGAACGGCGATGAGGCGGGCCGGGTCGACGGGCTTTGCGATGACGCCGGATGCGCCGAGCGCGAGGATCGTTTGCCGGCTTTCGGCCCGGTCGTCGGCGGTCAGGACCAGGATCGGCACGCTCGGCAGGCCGTTCTCGGCTTCATGGGCGCGGATCGCGGCGATGGCTTGCGAGCCGTCCATGACCGGCATCTGCAGATCCATCAGAATGACGTCGAAACGCATGCCGGGCCGCATCGTGGCGGCTTCCAGCGCGAGCCGCCCGTTGGCGACGGTCTCGACGCGATGGCCGGCGCGGGTCAGAGCGGAGCGGGCGAGAAGCGCGTTGATCTCATTGTCCTCGGCGACGAGGACGCTGAGCGCGGTGCGCGCCTGGGCGAGCGTCATGCGCCGTGTTGGCCTCGCCTGCTCGATCCGTTCGAGCAGGACCTTTAGCAGCGTGTCGCGCCGGAGCGGGCGCGGCAGGAAATGGCCATAGCCGTGGGCGCGCAAATGCCCCATCCGGCCGCGCGACTTGGGGTCGACCAGGGTGATCGCGGGCGCGTCATGACCGCAGACCTGACGAAGCCGGCGCAACAGCGCGCCATCGTCGTTCTCCAGTGCGGCGTCGACTACCAGAAGCGTGAAGCCGCTGCCTTCGGCAAGGTGAGCCGCCTCTTCGACCGTGCGCGCGACGGCGGCCATGCCGCCATGATCGCGCACGCACAGCGCCATCGCCTCCGCCTCCATGCGGTTGCGCGAGACGATCAGCACGCGCTTGCCGGACAGCGGCGCGCCGGGGGACGATTCCTCCAGCACCTCGATGGGAATCTGCGCCGCGAAGATGCTGCCGTAGGCAGGCTTGCTCGCCGCCGTCAGCCGGCCCCCCATCGCCTCGGCTATGCGCTGGGAGATCGCCAGACCGAGCCCCGCCCCCGCCTGCCGCAGCGCCGCGTCCGAGCCTGCCTGCTCGTATTCCATGAAGATGCGCGACAAATCGGCGGGCGCAAGGCCGGGCCCGGTGTCGCGCACGCTCAGCCGGATCATCTCGACGCCATCGACGCGCTTGCGAACCAGCTTCACCAGGACCCCGCCGCGATCGGTGAACTTGATCGCGTTGCCGACGAGGTTGAGAAGGATCTGCCGGACCTTGCCGCCGTCGAGCAGCGCGCGCTCCGGCACGTCGGCGGCGACGTAGAGGCCGAGTCCGATACCCTTGGCATGGGCGCGCGCGGCCAGAAGTTCGACGACGTTCTCACACAATTCGCGCAGGTCGGTCGGGCGGCGGTCGAGATCGAGACGGCCGCTCTCGATCTTGGAATAGTCGAGCAGATCCTCGATCAGCGCCAGAAGCGCGCTCGACGAGGTCGAGATCGCCCCGACATAGGTCGATTGTTCGGGCGACAGCGCCGTCTGGCCGAGAAGCTGCGCCATGCCCATGATGCCGTTCATCGGCGTGCGGATCTCGTGGCTGACGGTGGCGAGGAAGCGCGACTTCGCGCGGCTCGCCTCGACCGCCTGCCGGCGCGAGACCTCGCCTGCCGCTTCCGCGGTCTTGCGCTGGGTGATGTCGCGGGCGACCGCATGATGGCGGACCGTGCCGTCCTGGCGGCGCTCGGACAGTTCCAGCCAGGAAAGCCAGCGCTCCGTCGGCTGGCCGGGCAGCGCGAATTCCAAAGCGCTGATCGCGGGTCTGGCAGCAAAGGCGGCATCGGGTGCGCTCGCAAGGTCGACGCCCAGGGATTTCAACGTGGCGCCGCGCAGTTTTGTCGGCTCGTGGCCGAGCATCCGCGCGAGTTCAGCGTTGATCGCGAGGATATGGCCGTCGCCGTCACGGGTCATGCGGCCGAGGCCCAGCGCCTCGATCAGGTCCGGCGTCGACCAGGGGTCGAGCGGCGGCACCGCAGGCGCGGGCAGACGCAGCCGCGCCGGACCCGCCTTCCTGCGCATGGCACGCTGCGGGGCGAAGAGCGAAAGGCCGGCCAGCGTCAGTGCGCCGGCGACGAGCGGTACGGAAACGAGATAGGACGCGTCGGTCAGGAAGGCGACGGCAGCGATCGCCATCAGGAAACCGGCGACCGGCAGTCCGGCCGTATAGATCGCCGGTTGCGGCGCATCCGGCAGATCCATCGCCATGGGCGGCGAGGCGACGACGCGGCGCGACGACGCGTCGTCCGCGTGCCCGATGGCGGCGGTCGGCTCGCTGCCCGCGCGGCGCGTATGGAGGCCCGGCTTCATCGCCGAACCATGCCACGGCCCCGTTAGGGAAGGATCGGCGCAATCGTTCCAATTTTAGCGATTGCGCCGAAAGCCCCTCAAAGGGCTCTACATTTCGACGACCACGCGGCCCCTGACCTTGCCGTCGACGATGTCGCGCGCCGCCTGTTCGATGCCGTCGAAACCGATGGTCGTGGCGATGGAGGCGAGCTTGGCGGCATCGAGATCGGTGCCGATGCGCTTCCACGCCTCCTCACGGATTTCGCGCGGGGCCATCACCGAATCGATGCCGAGCAGCGAAACGCCGCGCAGGATGAAGGGCGCAACGCTGGTCGGCAGGTCCATGCCGCCGGCCAGCCCGCAGGCAGCGACCGCGCCGCCATAGGAGGTCATCGACAGGACGTTCGCCAGCGTGTGGCTGCCGACCGCATCGATGCCGCCGGCCCAGCGTTCCTTGCCGAGCGCCTTGGCCGGCTGCGACAGTTCCTCGCGGTCGATAATGTCGCTCGCGCCGAGCGATTTCAGATAGTCGCTTTCCGAAGTCCGGCCGGTCGAGGCGATGACGCGGTAGCCGAGGCGGGCGAGGATCGCGATCGCGACCGAGCCGACGCCGCCGGCGGCGCCCGTCACCACGACCGGGCCGCGGGCGGGAACGATGCCGTGCCGCTCCAGCGCCATGACGCAGAGCATCGCCGTGTATCCGGCGGTGCCGACCGCCATCGCATCCTTCGCGGTCATGCCGGCGGGCAGGCGCACCAGCCAGTCTCCCTTGACCCGCGCGCGGCCCGCATAGGCGCCGTGATGGGTCTCGCCGACCCCCCAGCCGTTCAGGATGACCTTGTCGCCGGCCTTCCAGTCCGGATGGCTCGAAGCCGAGACCGTGCCGGCGAAATCGATGCCGGGGATCAGCGGCCATTTGCGCACGACGGGCGCCTTGCCGGTGATCGCCAGCCCGTCCTTGTAATTGACCGTGGTGGCCTCGACGGCGATGGTGACGTCGCCCTCCATCAGGTCGGCGTCGGTCAGATCGACCGTGTTGACCGACTGGACCTTGTTGTCGTCGCGCGAGACGAGGATGGCCTTGAAACTCTCCGACATCGAAACTCCCTGAAATCTGCTTTTGCGTTGCAGCGAGTTTCCGACGTCAGATGCGCGCCGTCAACTTGGCGTGCGGGACTTGCGCCAGGCGATGATCTCTTCGAGGACCACCAGCATCGCACCGACCGTGATGAAGGCGTCGGCGAGATTGAACACCGCGAACGACCAGTTGGGCAGGTGGAAGAGGACGTAATCGACGACGTAGCCGAGCCAGACGCGGTCGATCAGATTGCCGATCGCGCCGCCGATGATCAGCGCGAAGCCGAGCCGCGCCCAGCGCTGGTGCGGTTCGGACTTGGCGGCGAGATAGAGGACGAACAGCGTCACCGCGCCCGTCATCACGACGAGGCCGACGGAGCCGAACTCGGACAGGAGCGAGAAGGCGATGCCGGTGTTGTGGGTGCGGAACAGCGCCAGCATCGGCACGATATCGATGCGCTCGTGCATCGCCATGTGCGTTTCGACCCAGAATTTGATCCACTGGTCGAGCGCGACGGCGACGATGACGACGAGGCCGTAGCCGATCAGGACGCGCGGATTGCGGGGATGGGTTTCGCTCACGCCAGTCTGTCTCCGATTTCGAGGGCGGCGCGGCGCACCTCGTAAAGCATGATGCCGGTCGCAACCGACAGATTGAGCGAATCGGCGCGTCCGGCCTGGGGAATCCGCACCAGTTCGTCGCAGGCGCGGGCCAGTTCGTCCGGCAGGCCCTGCTGCTCGTTGCCCATCAGGAGGACGACCGGGCGGCCCTGATAGCGCGGCGTGCGATAATCGACGGAGCCGTTGAGATGCGTGCCGACGAGCATGGCGCCCGCCTTCGCCTTCCAGGCGAGGAAGGCCTCCGGCGTCGCGCGCGCGACGGGCACGGAAAAGACCGAGCCCATCGTGGCGCGTACGGTTTCGAGGGAGAACGGATCGGTCGTCTCGCCGACGAGGACCACGCCCTTGGCGCCGACCGCGTCGACCGTGCGGATGATGGTGCCGAGATTGCCCGGATCGCGCACCCTGTCGAGCGCCACCCAGACATCGCCGGCAGAAAGGCGGATGTCGGGCAGCTTCGTCAGCTTCTGCTCGAAGACGCCGACGACCATCTGCGGATTGTCGCGGCGGGTGATCGCGCCGAGCACCTTTTCGGAGACTTCGAGCACCAGACCGCCCAGCGCGACGGTGCGCGCGGCGACCTTCTCCACCGCCGGATTGCCGATGCCGGCCTTGGAATAGATCAGCGTCCGGATCGTCCAGCCGCCCTCGAGCGCGTCGATGACGAGCTTCAACCCCTCGGCCATGAAGGCGTGCTGTTCGTCGCGGAATTTCTTCAAGGCCAGCGCCTTGATGTCCTTGACGATCGGATTGGAGAGGCTGGTGATTTCCTTCACCTGGCCCACGCGGGGCGTCCTCGGCTCGCTCATTGCGCCACCCACCGCGAAAAGAGCGAGGTCGACAGCGCGCGGCCGGCGGACTTCTCGCGAATGATGAGTTCGCCCGATTCCACGCACCCGCCCTGACCTGCGAAGATGTCGCGCATCAAGGCGTGGATCGCGAAGAAGGACGAGCGGATCGAATAAGCCGTCAGGACGACGCCGATGGGCCTGTCCGTCAGGATCGAGCGGCAGATGTCGGCCATCGCCGGCAGGTCCTCGAAAAGCTGCCAGACCTCGCCCTTGGGGCCGCGCCCATAGGCGGGCGGGTCGAATAGAATGATGTCGTAGCGGCTGTCGCGGCGCTCCTCGCGCTCGACGAACTTCATCGCGTCCTCGCAGATCCAGCGGATCGGCTTGTCGGCGAGGCCCGCCATTTCCTGATTCTCGCGCGCCCAGCCGATCGCCTTCTTCGAGGCGTCGACATGGGTGACCTCGGCGCCGGCGCGTGCGGCAACCAGCGAGGCGAGGCCGGTATAGCCGAAGAGGTTCAGGACCTTGACCGGCCGCTTGGCCGCCTTGATCCAGTCTTCCATCTGCGACCAGTGCGAGGCCTGCTCGGGGAAGACGCCGACATGGCGGAACGAGGTGAAGCGGCCGAGATAGTCGATCCCGTCATGCTTCATCGGCCAAGTCTCGCCGAGCGGGCTTTTCGGAAAGCGCCAGCGGCCCATGCCTTCCTCGTCGGTGTCGCCGGTGAAGACCGCGTCGACGTTCTCCCAATCGCGGGGCCCGAGCGCCGGCTGCCAGATCGCCTGCCCTTCCGGGCGCACGATGCGGTAGGGGCCGTACTGCTCGAGCTTCAGCCCGGCGCCGGAATCGATCAGCGCATAGTCGTCATTCGGCGCGACCTCGAGGATCAGCGGCAGGTTTTCTGCCGGCAACGCGCCCTTGCGGCGCGACAGATCGCGCGCGGCCTTCGGCGCCGGCGCGGATTGCGGCGCACGGTCGGACGTCTCGGGCCGGTCGCGGCGCCTGTTGCGCTCCCTGGATTTCAAGCTCTCGTTCTCGTTCAGGACAGATGCGCGCGCTTCTGCCATAGAGGCGCGGCAACCGCAAGGAATGCAGGAAAGCCGGCACCACGCGGTTCGTGGCTTGGGCCGGCGTCCGCAACATGGATACTTGCGGTTCAAGTAAAAATATGCATATTTACTTAGAGGGGCCACCATTCCTGCTTCAAGACAGAAGAGATGCTCCTATGTCCAACATCATGTTGTTGTCCGGCATTCGCCGGGCGCACTCTATTTTTGCCGTCGCTCTAGCAGTTGCGGCGCCCCTGGCGCTTGCAGCCTGCCAAAGCGCGGACCCCGCGGCCAACGCCGCGGCAGCATCGGCGCCGGCAGCCGCGGCCGAACGTCCGGCCACTGCGGATGAAATCCGCGCCGTAGCCGTGGGCCGGACGATGTCCGGCGGCATGACCTACAAGGCCGACGGCACCTATCTCTATCGCGGCGCCGACCCGGGCCGCTACGAGATTACTGACGGTCGCGTCTGTGTAAAGTTCAACACCGGCGCCAACCGCTGCGACCGGGTCGTCACCAACGGAACCAGCTACACGATGATCAACGCCAGCGGACGGCGCTTCCCCTTCGGCTGAGCTTGACATCGCTCGCATGCAATGAATTCTGCCGCCGGTCCGAAAGGGATTGGCGGCAGATGGCAGGCGCACTCACGACCATCGGCTTCGATGCCGACGACACATTGTGGCAGAATGAACAGTTCTTCCGCATGACCGAGGCGCATTTTGCCGCGCTGCTGGCCGATCACGCGGAAAGGGAGCATCTGACGCAGCGGCTGCTCGAGGCCGAGAAGCGTAATCTCGGGCATTACGGTTTCGGCATCAAGGGCTTCACCTTGTCGATGATCGAGACGGCGATCGAGATCACGGATGGGCGGGTGCCGGCGGAGACGATCGCGAAGATCCTCGCGGCCGGCCGCGAGATGCTGCGCCATCCGGTCGAGACGCTGCCGCATGCCGCCGAGGCGCTGGAGGCGCTTGCGGGGCGCTATCGTCTGGTCCTCATCACAAAGGGCGACCTTTTCGACCAGGAGCGCAAGCTCGCCGCATCGGGGCTCGGCGAGCATTTCGACGCGGTGGAAATCGTTTCGGACAAGAGCGAGGCGACCTATGCGCGCATCTTCTCGGTCGGCGGGCACGACCCGTCCACGGCAATGATGATCGGCAACTCGCTCAAGTCGGACGTCGTCCCGGCACTCGATGCGGGGAGCTGGGGCGTCTACGTGCCGCACGACCTGACATGGAGCTTCGAGCACGCCGACAAGCCGGACGCACATCCGCGCTTTCGCGAGATGGCGGACCTTTCCGGGCTGGCCGCGCTGGTCGGTGAAATCGACGGCTAGGCGCGTGGGCGGGCGACGACCTTGCCGGAAGCGTCCGTGGATTCGGGCTGCTGGGCGCGTTGCTGGCGGGCCATCTTGCGATAGGGCGCCTGGCGCAGCCAGGTCGCGATCGAGCCGAGGAACATGCCCAGCACCAGCGTCAGGAACAGAAGAACGAAAAGCGGCGCCTGGAAGGTGAGCGCCGGATTGTCGGCGTTGAACGGATCGAGCGAGAACGGCACCCAGCCGCGGTTCGCCACCGCAAGCGCGATCAGGAGGATCGCTACCGGAAGATAGATGGCGAGGCCGACGAATTTGCGCATAGGTGCTCCGTTTGGCGGGCTTGGCTGCTCAGGACGAGGCGTCGGTGTTCAGCCGCTCGCGCAGTTCCTTGCCGGTCTTGAAGAAGGGGACCCACTTTTCCTCCACTTCAACGGCCTCGCCCGTGCGCGGGTTCCGCCCGACGCGCGCTGGCCGGTTCTTGACCGAAAAGGCCCCGAAGCCGCGCAGTTCCACGCGGTTTCCCTGTGCCAGGGCCTCGGTAATCTCGTCGAAGATCGCGTTGACGATATTCTCGACGTCGCGAAGGAAAAGATGCGGATTGCGGTTGGCAATCGTCTGCACCAGTTCGGATTTGATCATCGTCCCATCCCTCTCCCAGGACCCGCCGCAGCAGGACCGCCTGCCCCCTCGTCGGAGCTTGTGGCGATCCACATGACCCATCGCGCATCGCACCGATCCGCAAAACCGGTTACCATTCCTGACAACGATGCTCTAGCCGAATGATTTCATTAAATTTTTAGTCGGCCGTCGATGAGGAGCGAGGTTGCCAGACCGATACAAGCCCGTCAAGAAACAAGGGCTCCAGTCCGGCGCGGGCGAAAAGCGCGTTCACGAGGCGGTCGAGGCCGAGAAGCGAGGCGATGGTCGCCTGCGATCCGACACCCCACCAGCCGCCCTGATTGCGCGGCTTCCACTCGACGACTTCGAGTTCGCCATCGACGCCGCGCGTGCCCAGCCAGCGCACCGCCTCCTCCTCGCCGCCGAGGCTGTCGACCAGTTTGCTGTCCAGCGCCTGACGGCCGGTGAAGATCGAGCCGTCCGCAAGCGCCAGCACCTCGGCGCGATCGAGCGGCCGGCGATCCTGAACGAGGCCGACGAACCATTCATAACTGTCCATGACGAGGGCGCGGATCATCGCGCGTTCTTCCTCGGTCGTCGGCGTGAAGGGCGAGGGCTCGGCCTTGAGCGGCGAGGACTTCACGCCGTCCACCTTGATCCCGAGATTGTCCATCAGCCCGGTGACGTCCGGATACTGGAAGAGGACGCCGATCGAACCGACGATGGAGGACTGGCGCGCGACGATGTGGTCGGCGGCGCTGGCGATCATGTAGCCGGCCGAGGCGGCGAGCGTTCCGACCTGCGCGACGACCGGCTTTTCGGCAGCCAGCTTGCGCACCGCCTCAAACACCGCCTCGCCGCCCGCGGTCGTGCCGCCGGGCGAATTGACGTGCAGGATCACGCCGCGGACCATCGCCGATTCCCGGACGCGCTCGAGACGCTCCAGAAGCTCCTCGTCCTCGGTGATCGTGCCCTCGATCTTGATGCGGGCGATGTGCGCAATGCCCACGCCGGTGCCGTCGCGCCAGAAATAGCCCGTGGTCGCGACGACGATCGCCGCGACGAGCAGGATGGCGGCGACGCGCCAGAATGAGAGCTTGCGCCGCAACCGTCTGCGGTCGATCAGATCGTCGGCTCGTGCGGCCATGCCGGTCGTCCTTCTTCTTCGCGAAGGCTTTTCTTATCCGATGGCAGAGGCGGATAGAAGAGGCGGCGCAGGGCAGCCACGCACATGGCCGCATCACCTTGCGTGAGAGGCACCCCTGTTCAATAGCCGGAAAATCACCATATTGGGCGCTTATCCAAGTCGTTCGAAGATTTCGTTCATAGAAGTTTCAGGCAAAACGGCGCATAGCAGCGACAAATCCTGCGATCCGCATGCCGATCGCAGCACAGATCGAGAAGCAGGGCCGTTCTCAAGGCCCTGGCAGAGGTTCGAGATGACCGACATTTCAAGGCCGGACGACCGCTTCGTGCGCGCGCAGCGCCATTCGAGCCGGGTGCGGTTCATGAAACGCGCCCTGCCCGTCGGCGCGGTGGCGCTCGTCGTCATCTTCGGGGCCGCCGCATGGCTGTCCTCGCCGGGCTCCATCGGCTTCCAGCTCGGCTCGACCTCGGTCGAAGACGGGCGCCTCGTCATGCAGAACCCCAAGCTCGACGGCTTCACCTCCGACAACCGCCCCTATTCGATGAGCGCGGCGCGCGCCTCGCAGGTGATCGGTGCAGGCGACCGGATCGACCTGGAACAGATCAACGCCCGGCTGCCGCTCGAAGGCGACGACTGGGTTACCGTGATCACAGAAAGCGGCACGTTCGACCGCACGGCCAACCGGCTCGACGTGACGAGCCCGATGAGCGTGCAGACGGAGAAGGGCATCAATGCGCGCTTCCAGTCGGCAGTCGTCGACATTTCGAGCGGAGCGCTGCAAACGAACGATCCGGTCGAAATTGATCTTGACGGAACGAACGTTACCGCCGACTCCATGCAGATCGCCGATGACGGCGCGGTGCTGATCTTCGAGAACCGGGTGCGCATGCGCATCGACGGGGCGAAACTGCAGTCCGCGTCCAATGCCAGTGGAGTGACGCAGTAATGGGGACGGGGATCAGGGGGATTTTCGGCGGCGCGGCCGTGCTCGGGCTTGCGCTCGTCATGGCGTCCGTCGCGACGGCCCAGCAGGCAAGCCGCATGTCGGGGCTGCAGCTCGACGGCGACCAGCCGATCGAGATCGAGAGCGACCGGCTCGAAGTGCGAGACAATGACGGCACCGCCGTCTTCACCGGCAACGTTCAGGTGGTGCAGGGCGAGACGACGCTGCGCGCCGGGCGCATGGTCGTCCATTACGTCAGCGACGGCTCCGGCGCCTCGACGCCTTCGACCGGCGCTTCGGACATCGAGCGCATCGAGGTCGAGGAAACGGTCTATATCCAGACCGCCACGCAGGTCGCCACCGGCGATCGCGGGACGTTCGACATGGGCACCGAGCTTCTGACGCTTTCCGGCCGCGAGGTCGTGCTGACCGAAGGCGAGAACGTCATCGTCGGCTGCCAGCTTCGCGTCCAGATGAACACCGGCGTCGCCGAACTCGACGGCTGCGGCAACCAGGGCGGCGGGCGCGTGCGCATGCTGCTCCAGCCCGGCTCGCAGAGGCAGTAATCGGCCCGATGCTCAACCGACCGGAACCTGCGGCCACGGCCAGCACCACCGATCCGCGCCGCTTCAAGGGCACGCTGATCGCGCGCGGCCTGACGAAGAGCTACAAGGGGCGCCAGGTCGTCTCGGGCGTCTCGCTGGGCGTGCGCGCGGGCGAGGCCGTCGGGCTGCTCGGCCCCAATGGCGCGGGCAAGACGACCTGCTTCTACATGGTCACCGGGCTCGTGCCGGTCGATGCGGGCACGATCGAGATCGACGGCAACGACGTCACCTCGCTGCCGATGTATCGCCGCGCTCGCCTCGGCATCGGCTATCTGCCGCAGGAAGCGTCGATCTTCCGCGGCCTTTCGGTCGAGCAGAACATTCGTGGCATTCTCGAGGTCACCGAGAAAAACCGGAAGATCCGCGAGGAGCGGCTCGACGAGCTTCTGGAAGAATTCAACATCTCGCATCTGCGCAAGGCCGCATCGATCTCGCTGTCGGGCGGTGAGCGGCGGCGGCTGGAAATCGCGCGCGCGCTGGCGTCGAACCCGAACTTCATGCTGCTCGACGAACCCTTCGCGGGCGTCGATCCGATCGCGGTGTCCGACATCCAGCATCTGGTGCGCCAGTTGACGGCGCGCGGCATCGGCGTGCTCGTCACCGACCACAATGTGCGCGAGACGCTCGGGCTGATCGACCGCGCCTACATCATCCATGCCGGCCAGGTGCTGACGCATGGCCGGCCGACCGAAATCGTCGCCAATCCGGACGTGCGCCGGCTCTATCTGGGCGAAGGCTTTACCCTTTAGCCGGATTTGCGCCGGCCCGAAGTCCAATCGGCTTGACAAGCAAGTCCCGCGCCAGTTTTGTATCGCCCTGACGAGAGGCCGAAAAAGGCCCTTACGGGATCGGGTCGAAATGGGGCTTGGGGCCAGACTTCAGCTTAGGCAGTCGCAATCGCTGGTGATGACACCGCAATTGCTGCAGTCGATCCGTCTCCTGCAGTTCACCCAGCTCGAGCTCGACAAGTTCATCGATGAGGAAATCGAGCGCAATCCGCTGCTCGAACGGGCAGAGGCCGACGACGCTCCCGACGAGGACGCGCCAGGCCACGAGCCATCCGCCGAGGACGGCGTCGATCAATGGTTCGAGGCCAGCGATGGCTCGAGTTCGGAACGCATGGCCGACCAGCTCGACACCTCGCTGGAAAACGTCTTTCCCGACGAACCGGCTCTCGCGGCGCTTTCCTCTTCGGCGCCGTCAGCTTCGGGACCGACCGATACCGGCTTCGACAGTTTCGATTTCGCGCCCGGCAAGCCCGACCTTCGCCAGCATGTGCGCGAGCAGATCGCGCTGTCGATCCGCGCGCCGCAGGACCGGTTCATCGCGGGGGAGCTTGCCGACGCGCTCGACGAGGATGGCTATATGCGCGCCGACACCGGCGAGATCGCCGACCGGCTGGGCGTGCCGGCGGCCGAGGCCGAACGCGTGCTTGGCCTTTGCCAGCGCTTCGACCCGGCCGGGCTCTTCGCGCGCGACCTTGCCGAGTGCCTCGCGCTGCAGCTTGCCGCGCGCGACCGGCTCGACCCGGCGATGGCGGCGATGGTCGCCCATCTGGAACTGGTCGCCCGGCGCGATTTCGCGACGCTGAAAAAGATTTGCGGCGTCGACGAGGCGGACCTTCTCGACATGCTGGCCGAACTGCGCGGCCTCGACCCGAAGCCCGGCCTCGCCTTCGTCGTCGACACGGCCGAGATCATCCGGCCCGATGTGGTGGTCCGCGCGGCGCCGGACGGGAGCTGGGCGATCGACCTCAACCCCGACGCCCTGCCCCGCATTCTCGTCAACCAAACCTATGCCGCGACCGTCTCCAAGGGCGCGCGGCAGCGCGAGGA
The DNA here is from genome assembly GCF_052435475.1 of Aliihoeflea sp. Classification (NCBI taxonomy): domain Bacteria; kingdom Pseudomonadati; phylum Pseudomonadota; class Alphaproteobacteria; order Hyphomicrobiales; family Phyllobacteriaceae; genus Aliihoeflea; species Aliihoeflea sp. The sequence goes on along the minus strand of NZ_JBQVMV010000005.1, from coordinate 3,910 downwards.
CCGGGATTTCGTCTCCGAATGCCTGCAGAGCGCCAACTGGCTGGTACGCTCGCTCGACCAGCGCGCGCGAACCATCCTGAAGGTCGCGACCGAGATCGTGCGCCAGCAGGACGCGTTCCTCGCCCATGGCGTGCGGCATTTGCGCCCGCTCAACCTGAAGACCGTCGCCGACGCGATCGGGATGCACGAATCCACCGTCAGCCGGGTGACGTCGAACAAGTTCATGATGACGCCGCGCGGCGTCTTCGAGTTCCGCTATTTCTTCACCGTCGCCATCGCGGCCTCCGGCGGCGGCGACGCGCATTCGTCGGAAGCGGTGCGCGACCGCATTCGCGCCTTGATCGACGCCGAGCGGCCCGAGAACGTCCTCTCCGACGACGCGATCATGGACGCGCTGAAGGCGGACGGGATCGACATCGCGCGGCGCACGGTGGCGAAATATCGCGAGGGAATGAACATCGCCTCCTCCGTCCAGCGCCGCCGCGAAAAGCGCGCAAGAGCGGCGTTTTCGGGCTGAGCCGGGCGGCTTCATTGACAAGGTTTCGTTAAGGGACTAGAAGCCGCGCCGCAATGGGCCGGGGCGCAAATGCCATCCGGTCTTCGGCGCATGTTCGCCTCCGGCCCGACCCCCGACGTCGTGGGGAGACGGCGCCGGAAAACCTTGTGCAGGCTGGCGACGGGTATACACTCGCCTATGTACCCAGATGGGTCACCAACGGCCCGGTCAGCATGAACAGAAGGTCAGATAGGTCATGAGTCTGCGCATTTCGGGAAAGCACATGGAGATCGGCGAAGCGTTCCGCACGCGGATCGAGAGCCGTATCGGCGATGCCGTCGACAAGTATTTCGACGGCGGATTTTCGGGACGGGTGACCGTCGAGAAGGCCGGCTCGCGCTTTACCGCCGACTGCTCGATCCACATCGACACGGGCATGGTGCTGCAGGCGACCGGACAGGCGCAGGACCCGCAGCTCGCCTTCGACGGCGCGGCAGAGCGCATCGAAAAGCGCCTGCGCCGCTACAAGCGCCGCCTGAAGTCGCACAATACCGGCGCCAACGGCGCTGACGCCATCGACATGGCCTATCGGATCATGTCGCCTGTCGGCGAAGAAGACGACGAGGTGCCGGACGATTACGCACCCGCCGTCGTCGCCGAATCGACCGTCGCGTTGCAGACCATGTCAGTCGCGACCGCGGTCATCGAACTCGACACCAAGGACACGCCGGTCGTCGTCTTCCGCAATGCCGGGACGGATTCGGTCAACATCGTCTATCGACGCCCCGACGGGAATATCGGCTGGATCGACCCGTCTTCGGCTTTGGGCGCGAACGCGAACTAGCACCGGCGAGAAACGTTCGCCGAATGCGGGATCAAGAGGATTTCCAATGGATCTGAGCGATCTGATCGAGGCTTCGGCAGTGATGCCGGCCTTGAAGGCCAATTCCAAGAAGCAGCTTCTGCAGCTTCTGGCCGAAAAGGCGGCATCGATCACCGGCCTGCCCGAGCGTGAAATCTTCGACACGATCCTGCAGCGCGAACGCCTCGGCTCGACCGGCGTCGGCAACGGCATCGCCATTCCGCATGGCAAGCTGCCCGGTATCGCGAAGATCACCGGCGTCTTCGCCCGGCTCGACCATCCGGTCGAGTTCGAGGCGCTGGACGACCAGCCGGTCGATCTCGTCTTCCTGCTGCTCGCGCCGGAAAGCGCGGGCGCCGATCACCTGAAGGCGCTGTCGCGCACCGCTCGCGTGCTGCGCGACGGCGAGACGGTCGCCAAGATCAGGGGCACCACGGACGCCTCCGCGATCCACGCTTTCCTGGCCGAAAACGCGACCACCAACGCCGCCTGAGCTTTGCTCACGGCACGAAAAAAGGCGGCTTCGGGCCGCCTTTTTCATGTTCCCCTGCAGCGTTCGGGCGCGCAGGGAAATCCGGTCGAAACGGGTGTGTCAGTGAATGCTGACGGGCACGAGATCGTTCTGCATCGCGCCGGCGATCGCCGTCTCGCGCTGGTCGGTCAGAAGGATCGGCCGGCCATCGGCGGCAAAGACCGCCCAGAGCCGCAGCCCCGACGCCATTTCCGGCATGCCGGGGAACTTGCCGCGCAGATCGTCCGAATCCATCTGGCGCAGATAGGCGACGGTTCCCTCGCCCAGATGCGCGAGTTCGTCGTTCGTCAGCGGATTGTCGTGATGTTCGTTCTCAGTCATCGTCAGCCTCCTGAGCCTGGCGGGACGTCTCACAGGACCAACCCGCAGCCGAGCCTTTCGGTTCCGATTGATCCTGCGATCAATCTTTCACTAAAATGTTGATTTTCTTTACCAGCCGTTCCGGTTCCGGACGGTCGAGATCGATGCCCAAAAGCCCGTTCTTCAGGGCCGCACCGGTCACACGCATGCCGTCGGCAAGCACGAAGATGCGCTGGAACTGCCTTGCGGCGATGCCGCGGTGGAGAAAATCGCGTTCCCCGTCGTCGACCTGCTTGCCGCGGACGACGAGCTGGTTCTCTTCGATCGACACGTCGAGATCGCTTTCGGCGAAGCCCGCCACGGCCAGCGTGATGCGCAGGCGATGGCCGGCATTTTCGCCCGATGCCAGGCGCTCGATGTTGTAGGGAGGATAGGAATCGCCGGATTTGGCGACCCGTTCGAGCGTCTTTTCCATCGTGTCGAACCCGAGCAGAAGCGGATTCGAGAAAGGTGTCATGCGCGTCATTTCGTGTCCTCGAAGAGCGACGGTCTGGCCGGACCCCGAAGGCGTTCTGGCCGTTGACCCTGATATGGATTGTCGCCATACGCAGTTCAAGTCGAACGCGAGGGACCAATCACATGTCGCAGGCCGCAAAGATCATCATCGACACCGACCCCGGACAGGACGATGCCGTGGCCATATTGCTGGCCCTGGCGAGCCCCGAACTGGAGGTGATCGGCATCACGGCGGTCGCCGGCAACGTGCCGCTGGCGCTGACGGAGACGAATGCGCGCAAGATCTGCGAGCTTGCCGGCCGCCCCGACATCAAGGTCTATTCCGGTGCAGTCCGGCCGCTGATGCGCCAGCTCGTCACCGCCGAGGAAGTCCACGGCAAAACCGGCCTCGACGGCCCGGACCTGCCGGAGCCGACCATGCAGCTCCAGAAGCAATACGCGGTCGACTATCTGGTCGAGACGCTGATGGCCGAGCCGGAGGGCACGATCACGCTCTGCCCGCTCGGGCCGCTCACCAACATCGCGCTCGCGCTGATCAAGGAGCCGAAGATCGCAAGCCGCATCAAGCAGATCGTGCTGATGGGCGGCGGCTATTTCGAGCAGGGCAACGTCACGCCGTCCGCCGAATTCAACATCTATGTCGACCCGCACGCCGCCGACGTCGTGCTGAAATCGGGCGTGCCGATCGTGATGATGCCGCTCGACGTCACCCACAAGGCGCTGACGACGCGCGCCCGGGTCGAGGCGATCCGCGCAATTGGAACGCCGGTCGGCGAGGCGACGGCAGCGCTGCTCGATTTCTTCGAGCGCTACGACGAACAGAAATACGGCACCGATGGCGGGCCGCTGCACGACCCTTGTGTCATCGCCTGGCTTTTGAAGCCGGAGCTGTTCTTGGGGCGCGATTGCAACGTCACCGTCGAGACCATGTCGGAACTGACGATGGGCGCGACCGTCGTCGACTGGTGGGGCACGACCGGCCGGCCGAAGAACGCCAAGGTCATGCGCGACATCGACGCGGATGGTTTTTTTGGGTTGTTGACGGAGCGGCTGGGGCGACTTTGATCTGGGGGAGTTGCAAAGGGTTTTTTCTGAATTGACCCCCACCCTTTATCCCTCCCCACAAGGGAGATCGTTGCAAAATTGGCTGATTGTGATTCAGTCGTCTTTGTTTGGAGGCGGTTTGATGAGCGGTCAGCTTGGG